>NZ_JBEXMD010000010.1:0-263834 GCF_040610315.1 Amycolatopsis sp. NPDC004169 | reverse complement strand
CCTCTTTTGGTTTTTCCCCCCGGGGGTGGGTTTTTTATGGGGGTTTAAGCGTGCCTTGACAAACCCGCCCGCCGGCTGAAGGGACAGCTGGGATGAGGGGCGGGGGAGGTCTGGTGAGGTGCATGGTCGCCTTGCGTTACCGGCCGCCGGTTTTCGCCGTCCATTCGGTCGGTGCGGCGAGCACGCAGGCGGCCCACAGGAGTGACCGGCTCGCCGACCGCCGCAGCCCGATCCCCGCGTTCGGGATCGAGGAAATCGACACGTGACCACCATTATCGATTCGATCTTCGCACTACCCAGCGAATGCATTCGCGCCCGGTCCGTTGCTGCTTGCACATCCGAGATGAGTGTTCTACTTTCGAAAGTCGTCGACGCGGTTCGACGAATCGTGACGGGTCGCCGTCTCCTGGGGGCAGGGAAAACACGATGCGCAAGCGCGGTCACCACCGGCAGACCGGGGCCCGGCTCGAAGCCGCTCCCCGGACGAATGTCCTGGCCCTGGTCGTGCCGCTGCGTGCCGGCCCGCACGACGTCGTCGTGCGGGAGTTCGTGGCCGCCGCGATTTCCGCGGCCGGGGCCCGGGACCACGCCCTGCTGCTGGTCACCGCCGAAGACGGACCCGCCGCGCTGCGCCGGGCCGTGTCGTCGTCGATTGCCGACGGTGTCGTGCTGATGGATGTCGAGGCGGCCGATCCGCGGGTGCCGGTGCTGCTCGGGCTGGGGCGGCCGGCGCTGCTGATCGGCGTGCCGGACCGGCCGCGTGGGCTCGCCTGCCTCGACCTCGACTTCGCCGCGGCCGGCGCGGCGTGCTTCGGCCACCTCGCCGGGCTCGGCCACGAGCACGTCGCCCTGATCGGCTCGCCGCCCGCGGCCTACCGGCGCGGCAGCAGTTCCGCGACCCGGCTCGCCAGGGGTTTCACGGCCGAAGCGGCCCGCCGCGGCCTCCGCTCCACCACGCTGGCCTGGGGAAACACCCACCGGAAAACCCTGCGCGGCCTCGACGCGCTCTTCACCAGGCAACCGGACGTCACCGCCATCGTGGTGCACAACGAAACCGCACTGCCCGCGGTGCTCGCGGGCCTGCACGAGCGCGGGCTGCGGGTGCCCGAGGACATCTCGCTCGTCACGGTCTGCCCGGAAAGCCTGACCGAGCACAGCCTCCTGGAGCTGACCCGCGTGGCGATCCCGGCGCGGGAGCTCGGCGCGCTGGCCGTCGAGACCGTCATCGGGCAGCTCGACGACGGCACCGCGCCCGGCACCCGGCTGCTGGCGCCGAAGCTGACCGTCGGCGCCAGCACCGCGCCGCCGGCGAGCCCCGCCTGAAATACCTCAGCCCATTTCGGGACCACTGCCGGTATTTCGGTGATCAATTGTCGGTTGTTGGTTCACGGAATCGCCGTATTGCCCGCACCACCGGTGCCGGTGTTAACGTGGCCGCGCCGCTGTTCCGCATGCGCGCATTGTGGCCGAGCCGAATCCGGGGGAATCATGCATCGAAGACAGCTGGCGCTGGCGGCCGCGGTGGTGGCGGGTTTCTCGGTACCCGTTCCGGCCACGGCGGCACCGGCCGCGGCACCGGTCTCCCCCGGCGATCCGGGCCGGTCCGTCACGCTCGTCACCGGCGACCGGGTGCGGGTGCTCCCGGATTCCCGCGGCGGGAGCACGGTCCTCGTCGAACCGGGCCCGGGCCGCGACCGGATCGGGTTCTTCCGCGAGACGCACACCGGCACCGAGCCCGGGGACATCACCGTGGTCCCCGCGGACGCGCTGGCGCTGGTGGCGTCCGGCCGGCTCGATCCCCGGCTGTTCGACGTGTCCGAGCTGCTGCGCCAGCACCTGGCCGATTCCGCGGCGAGCCTCCCGCTGATCGTCACCTACTCCGGCGGCTCCCCCGCGGCCGCGCCGCCGGCCACCACGGCCGTCCGCGACCTGCCGAGCGTGCGCGGCGCGGCCCTGCACCAGGACCGGCGCCGCGGCACGGAGTTCTGGTCGTGGCTCACCGCCGGATCAGCACTGCGGCCCGGGGTGGGCCGGGTGTGGCTGGACGGCCTGGCCACGCCGGCCCTCGACGTCAGCGTCCCGCAGATCGGCGGCCCGGCCGCGAGGCAGGCGGGCTACACCGGCCGCGGCGTCACGGTCGGCCTGCTCGACACCGGCGTCGACGCCGGCCACCCGGACCTCGCGGGCAAGGTGGTGGCGGCCCGGGACTTCACCGGGACCCGGCCGGACGCGGGCGACGACCTCGGCCACGGCACGCACGTCGCCGGCATCATCGCCGGCACCGGAGCCGCCTCCGGTGGCCGGTACCGCGGGGTCGCGCCGGACGCGCGGCTGGTCAGCGGCAAGGTCTGCGTGGCGTACGGCTGCCCGGAATCCGCGGTGATCGCCGGCCTGGAGTGGATCGCGCCGCAGGTCCGCGTGGTCAACCTGAGCCTCGGCGGCGCCGCGACCGACGGCACGGACCCGGTGTCGGAGTCGGTGAACGCGCTGACCGCCCGCTACGGCACCCTGTTCGTCGCCTCGGCGGGCAACGACCGCTCCCTCGACCTGCCCGAACCGGGACCGGTCGTCGCGCCCGCCGCGGCCGACGCGGCGCTGGCGGTCGGCAGCGTGTCGGCCCAGGACACCACCAGCCCGTTCTCGAACCGGGGCGCGCGGCTCGGCGACTACGCGGTCAAGCCCGACATCGCCGCACCGGGCGAGGGCATCGTCTCGGCCCGGGCCGCGGGCACGCGCGACGGCGACACCGCACCGGTGGACGCCCACTACGCCCGGCTTTCCGGGACGTCGATGGCGGCGCCGCACGTCGCCGGCACGGCGGCCTTGCTGCTCCAGCGGCACCCGGACTGGCTCGCCGGCCGGCTCAAGACCACGCTGACGAGCACGGCCCGGCCCACCGCCGGCGTCGACGAGCAGGGTGCAGGCCGGGTGGACGCCGGGCGTGCGGTCACCCAGCAGGTCACCGCCACCACCGGCAGCCTCGGCTACGGCTTCCTCGCCTGGCCCCGCACCCGGCCGGTGACCAAGACCGTCAGCTACCGCAACGACGGCGACGCGGCCGTCACGCTGGCCCTCGCCACCACCTCACCGCTGTTCACGCCGTCGGCCGCCTCGGTGGTGGTGCCCGCGCACGGCGCCGCCGACGTCGGTGTCACCCTGCAGGCGGGCGGGGCCGCGGCCGGGCTGCTCGGCGGCCGGTTGACCGCGACGGCGCCCGGCATCGCGGTGCAGACCGCGCTCGGGGCGTTCCTGGAGGCGGAAAGCTACGACGTGTCCGTACGCCTGATCGGCCGCGACGGGCGGTTCACCGCGGGCGTCGCGACGCTCGTCGACACCGCGACCGGCGCCGCGTTCGGCGTGCGGCCGTTCAGCGCCGACGGTACGGCCAGGGTGCGGGTGCCCAAGGGCCGCTACGACCTCAACGCGCTCGACGTGTCCGGCGATCCCACCGGCCAGACCCGGCCGGCCGCCGTGACGCTGTTGTCTCGGCCGGGCCAGCCGGTGACCGGCGACGTCTCGGTCACGCTGGACGCGCGCACCGGCCGTCCGCTGCGCGCGGTGGTCGATCGCCCGGACACCCGGCTGCAGGGCGGCGAACTCGGCCTGGTGTCGGGCAATCCGGGCGGTACCCGCACGAACACGCTGGCCTGGATCATCCAGCCGGGCACCGAGCTGTACGCGGCCGGCTCGGACCGCGTGGTCACCGACCACACCTACGCGCTGTACTTCCGCGCGACGCTGGCGGCCGGCGCCGACGTCTACCAGCTGGCCCTGCTCGAACGCGGCCGCGTGCCTGCCGACCCGGTCTTCCGGGTGCGCGACCGGGACCTCGCGGTGGTCGACGCCCGCTACCACACGCAGGGCAGACCGGCGGAGAGCCTGCGGCTGGACGACGTCACCTTCGGGTTCCCGGGCGCCGACAGCGGGACGTACCAGGTCGCGCCGCAGGCGCTGCCGAGCCGGCGCACCGAGTACTACACGACCGGGGTGAGCTGGCAGCACCTGCTGGCGGTGTACCCGGATCCGCTGACCGACGCGGAAAGCAGCTACTCGTACCGGACCTACCGGGCGGGGCCGCAGCACTCCGGCTGGAACCGCGCCCCGGTCGGGCCGGCGTTCGGCGCGCCGCAGGACGGCTGGGGTGTCCTGCGCGCCGGGAACCAGCTGGCGTACGCGATCCCGCTGGTCTCGGGCAGTGACCCGCAGCAGTACACCACACCGCCGGGTGGCCTCACCGGCACGGCGACGCTGTCGCGGGACGGCGTCGTGCTGGCCACCGCGGAGAGCCCGGCCATCGGGGCGCTGGCGATCCCGGACGGCGCCGGCACCTACACCCTGCGGTCCGTGGCCACGCGCAGCGTGCCGTGGTCGGTGGTGGGGACGGCGGTGGACGTGGCGTGGACGTTCCGCGACCCCGGCCTGGCGGCGCCGGCGAAACCGTTGCCGCTGCTGGTGGTCCGGGCCGAGGGCGCGGTCGACGACCAGAGCCGCGCGCCGGCGGGCAAGCCGTTCGTGCTCGCGCTGACCGCCCAGCGGCAGCCGGGGGCGGGCGAGCTCCGGCTGACGGACCTGCGCGTCGAAACATCCATTGACGACGGTGCGAAGTGGACGGTCGTGCCCACAGCCCGCATCGGCAACGGCGGCCTCGCCGTGGTGCACAACCCGCCGGGCGACGGGTTTGTGTCGCTGCGGATCACGGCCCGGGACGCGGAAGGCAACGCGGTCAGCCAGACGGTGCTCAGGGCGTACCAGACAGCGCCGTGACGGCGATCGCGGCGAGCGGGCCGGCGAAGGCGGTCCCGGTCAGGACCCTCAGTGTCCGGCCGTGGGCCAGCCATTCGCCGTCCCAGCCGCGTTCGGCGTCGTAGCGCAGGTTCGCCGTGGTCATCAGCGCCCGGCCCAGCCCGAACCCCGCGCCCGCGGCCAGCGCGGCGGGCAGCGGAGCGGTCAGGGCCACGGCGATCGCGGCGACGTACGGCAGGCCGCTGGGCAGGTAGGTGCGGGCGCCCGTGCCCATTTCGAACCCGAACTGCAGCGGGCCGAGGTGCCGGCCGAGGCGGAACACCGTGTCCGGCACCAGCCGCCGGTTCTCCGGCAGCCGGAACGACCACACCCCGGCGTCCCGCAGCAGCACCGCACCCAGCGCCGCAGCCACGACGGCCCAGCACACGGCCGCCGGGAGCGGGACGCGCAGCAGCGAACCGGCCACGAGCAGGACGAGCGCGGTGAGCGCGCCGCCGGAAACCAGGCCGGCGCCGAACGCCAGGGTCGGGGTGCCTCGCCAGACCGGCGAGCTCAGCACGGAGGCCGAGTTCCGGCTTCAGGTGGAGCCGCTGGTGGCGAACCCGGCCGCCGCGCACAGGACGAGCCACGCACCCGGCAGCAGCGCACCCGGCGCGACCACGAGCGCGAGCATCGCCGCGACCGCGGCGAGGACGAGCCCGGCGGCGATCGTCAGCGGGTGCCACCGGCGCCGGGAAACCCCGGGTGTCACAGGGCGGCGCGGCAGATCGTCAGGTACGTCTGGCCGGTCGAGCCGCCGCCCCAGAAGGTGGAGAAGCCGTCGGAGCAGCGGTAGACGCGCTGGTCCGGCGTCGTCCACCGCCACGCGTTCTTGCCGACGAACTGGCCGCACGTGTTGGCCACCGGCTGGTGGTCGACCTGGATGCCGCCATCGTTCCAGGTGCCGTACTTGTGCCAGCCCGCTTCGCAGTAGGTGCTCCCCCGCCAGAACCCGCCGAAGCAGGCGGCGTAGGTGCTGGCGTACGCGCCGCTGGTGTCGCCCAGTTCGGCGTAGCCGGTGGGGTAGGCGTCGCGGCAGTCGTTGCGGTCGAAGCCCGGCATGCCGTACGGGCTGAACTCGGCGCCGGCCTTGCGCAGCCGGGACAGGCCGGACCAGTCGAGCGCGGTCGCGCCGAGGGTCAGCGCACCGAGCGTGACCGCGCGCAGGAACGTCCGGCGCGTGCCGCGGACCTTCAGCTTGCGGCCCGCGCGGGTGGGCGTGGCGCCCGGGTCCGGCCGGTCAACGTCGGGAATGTGCGCCAGCTCCAGCGTCACCGCTGCCCTCTCCTTCCATCGGTTCGGCCCAGCCGGCCAGCGCAGTGTCCACTTCGGACACGCGGGACGGCAGCAGCATCCGGCGGACGCGGCCGGTTTCGTCGGCCAGCATCAGCACCGGCGGCGAAAGGTGGGAAACCGAGCGCCACGCCTCGCCGTCGCTGACCACCGGCAGGCCGTGGGCCAGTTCCGCCCACGCCGTCAGGGGTTCGTGGGTCAGCAGGGTCGCGTCCGCGCCGAGCCCGGCGAGCCGCTCGGCCACGGTGAGGCACAGCGGGCACCCCGAATCGACCGCGGCGACGACCCGGCCGGCGAACTGCGGGCCGAGGACCAGATCGGGCGGCGCGGCGCTGAACCCGTCCGTGCCGCCGGTGACCATCCCGCGCAGCAGCCGGACTTCGCGCAGGACGGCCGCCAGCCCGAAGAACAGCAGGACGATCGCCGCCCAGGTGATCAGGGTGATCGCGAGCGACGGGGTCATCGGCGGTCCCAGGCGATCTCGATCCCGTCGAGCCAGTCGAGCCGGTCCCGCGCGGTCCGGGCCGCCGAGTCCGCGAGGTGGACCTCGGCCGCGCCCGCCGGGCAGCCGAGGACGAACGACCGCGCGGCGGATCTCCAGACCTCGCCGTGTTTCGTGCGCGCACCGGCGTGCCGCGGAACCAGGGCGGCGGCCTGCCGCGGCGCGGGGATCGACAGCGAACCGTGGTCCTTCACCACGACGACGAGGTGCTCGTTCATCGGGTCCAGCAGCGTCTCCGCGCGGGGGACGACGGTCATGCCGTCGGCGTGGTCTTCGATCCGCAGCGAGCCGAACAGGGCGAGCACGCGCTCGCGGTGGGGCGCCGGACCGGCGTAGACGGTCATCAGTTCGTGGTAGGCACCGAGCAGGGTGGCCACGGAGGACTGCCGATCCCGCGCCTCGGCGACGACGACTTCCCGGCCGTGCACGAGAAGCCGCTCCCGCGTGTCGGCCGGAGCGACGTACGTGCACGCGAAATCGTGGTAGCCACGCGGCCCGATCTGGAACCCGGTGCCGTAGGAACCCCCGACGAACCGGACCCCGGCGACGACGTGCGAAACGGGAGCGGCGGCGGGCAACCCGACGGTGACCCGATCCCCGCTCGGCGCGACCAATCGCAGCCGTTGTGCAGCCATGAGACCCTCCGATTCCCCGGAAGGGAGCCTAACCGACGGATTCGACGGCGGCCACGATCATTTTCCGGAGTGCGGGGAATTGCTCCGATCGGGGGCGGTATTTTTGGCGCTGAATACCGTGAGTCGATGTCGTTTGGGCCACCGGAATGGCTGTTGCTGCGGCGATCCGGTACTCGGAAAATCGGGCGGAGTTGGCCGGAAAATCACCGCCGGGTTCCGGCGATCAGAGGCTGATCCAGCAGAAGAGGGGCTCATCGGCTTCCCGGGCCCGCCGCGCGAGGTCGACGATGGACTCGACGAAGACCTGCGCGTCCGCGACGTCGACGTTGCCGCCGAGTTCTTCGACCTGCGCCCATTCCCGCGCGACCCGGGGCAGGTCGCCGGCTCCGGCCAGCACATCGCGGGCGGAAGTGTTCAGTTCGGAGACCCACGGACCGTCGTACTCGGGATCCTGCTCGACACCGACCGGCCACACGAGACGGTCGTCCACCAGGTCCGCGCTCCACGGCACCTGCCGGACGGCCGCAACCATCATGGCGAGCACGACGCTGGGATCGACGCCTTTCGCTTCGATCCCGTCGAAGACGGCGCCGACGGGAGTGGCTCCACCACCGGCGTCCAACGCCTGTCGCACGGCATCGGCGTCGGGGGCGCGGAAGTAGTCGAACAGCGGCATGCGCAGATCATCGCAGAGCCGACGCGGACGGGTAATCCCGCGACCCCTCGCCGAGCGATAGCGGAAATCCGTGGCCCCACCTCGCGGGCCGGGGCACCCATGCACCGCACCGACGAGGCCGCCGCGCTGGCCGAGCTGATCCCGCGTTACGTCTCGAAGTCCGCCGAGTCCGCCGCCATGCGCGCGGCGATGTCGCGGGCCTGCGGGGAGTCCGCCGGTACCCCCGCCCGAGCCTCCAGGTAGAGCTCGCGCTGCCGCTCGGCGCGGGCCGGCATCTCCGGTGTCGCCGGCAGTTTGCCCTGTTCGGTCCCGAATGCCCGGTGGAAGAAGTTCCTCGGTTCGGTGCCGGGCGGCCGGTTCCGGCAGGGTGCTTTCCGCGGCCGGCACCGTTCGAGCGTCGAGGCAGGCGGGACCGGACTTCGCAGCCGTCGCAAGGAGGGTTGATCCACGTGGCGGATCCGACCTAGTCTTCAGCGTCGATGCCTGCCGAGGAGGACACATGCGAGGCGCCAACCCGAGCCGTGGCCGTTTGCTGGCCGTCTCCGTTGTCCTGTCCGCCGGTCTGCTGGCCACGACGGGCCCGGCCGCGGAGGCGGCACCGCGGTTCTCGCCCGGTGCGCCCGGCGCCGGCGATCCGTACTTTCCCGACATGGGCAACGGCGGCTACGACGTCGGCCACTACGACATCCGGCTCACCTACCGTCCCGCGACGCAGGCGATCGACGCCACCACGACGATCCTCGCCACGGCCACCCAGGACCTCTCCCGCTTCGACCTGGACTTCCAGGGCCCGCTGACGATCAGCAGGCTCACCGTGAACGGCCTCAACGCCACCTACACCCGCAGCGGCGCCCAGGAGCTGGTGATCACGCCGCCGTACGGCCTGCGCAAGGGCAGCCCGTTCGTCGTCTCGGTGAGCTACGCCGGCGTTCCGCAGAAGATCGACGACCCCGCGCTGGGCCTTTCCGGCTGGGTCACCACCAAGGACGGCGCGGTCGCGCTCAACCAGCCGATCGGCGCGGCGACCTACTACCCGGTGAACGACACCCCGGACGACAAGGCGACCTACACCCAGACCATCACCGTGCCGGCCGGGCTCACCGTCCTGGCCAACGGCGAGCCGGGACCCACGACGACCCGCGACCACCAGACGACCTTCCGCTGGTCCATGAACCGGCCGATGGCCAGCGAACTCAGCATGCTCGCGATCGGCAACTACGACGTGACCCACGGCACCGCGGCCGGCGGCCTGCCGAACATCACCGCGATCGGCAAGTCGATCGACACGAAACCCGGACAGGGCAACGTGTTCAACCAGACCACCGCCCAGGTCATCCAGTGGGAATCGTCGGTGTACGGGCCGTACCCGTTCGACTCGACCGGCGGCATCATCGCCGACGTCGGTGTCCACTACGCCCTCGAAACGCAGAGCCGTCCGGTCTACGACCAGCGCACCAGCGACGTCGACGGCGACCTGCTCGCCCACGAGCTCGGCCACCAGTGGTTCGGCGACAGCCTCACCCCGGTGCGCTGGTCGGACATCTGGCTCAACGAAGGCTTCGCGACCTATTCGGAATGGCTCTACCAGGAGAAGTTCAACGGCATCCCGGTGCAGCAGACCTTCGCCGACACCTACGCCGGCGAAGAGGACTGGAGCGGCAAGGTCGCCGACCCCGGGCGTGACCACATCTTCGACGACCTGGTCTACAACCGCGGCGCGATGACGTTGCAGGCGCTGCGCCTGAAGATCGGCGACCGCGCCTTCTTCCGGGTGCTCACGCAGTGGCCGTCGACCCACCGGTACGGCAACGTCTCCACGCAGGAGTTCATCCGGTTCGTCGAGCAGCAGACCGGCCGCGACCTCGGCTCGTTCTTCCGCACCTGGCTCTACCAGCCCGGCAAGCCGACGCTCTGACACAGATCCGCAAGCAACTGTAACGCCTGCCCGCGCGCCCTCGATCTATTACACATTCCCATACTGCCCACGGCGCAAGGTTGATCCAGTTGAGCAGAGAAATGGTCTCCGTCGAGAATGGCCGCATCGTCTTCGGGCAGGCTGTTTCGCAACTCGCCGAATCGCTGAATCCGCTGGGTGCGGCGGCCAAGGCCGTGGCCGAAGTGTCCGCCTGCATCACCGAGATGGGCAGGCTGAAGGTCGAAAGCAAGCGGATCGACGCGGACAGCGGGGAACGGCTGACCGCCCTCGCCGACCGCCGGGCCGCGGTCGGCGCCGCGTTGCAGGAAATGCGCAACAGCGGCGCTCTGGCCGGCGTCAGCGCTCGCGGCCTGCTGGAGTGCATCGCGAAGGAACAACAGCACCTCGTCCAGGCGAAATCGTTCGACCAGCAGCAACTGCACGCGAATCTGGTCGAGGTGCTGGGCAAGCTGCTGGTGTCCGAAACCGCCTCGGGCCGGACGGGGCTGGGTGACCACATCGACAAGGTGCTCAACGGATCCGGGGCGCCGGACCTCGGCCGCGCGCGCAACCGGAGACCACAAAGGACCGGCAAGGGCCGGCGGAAGTAGGCCGCCGTGGCCCGGCGGAACTCCGGCTGCGGATTCTGGCTCTTCGCGTGGACGTTCGGGCTCCCGCTCGTGGCCGGCGCGATCGCGGCCGCGTTGCTGGCGCTCACCGCTCCGGCCGTCGTGCCGTTCCTGATCGCCTCGGACCCGGCGCAGTTCGCCGAACACGGAACGGCTTGGTGGGGCTTCCTCGCCGCGGCCCCGTTCGTGGCGCTGCTCCTGGTCGCCCGTGCGCGCCCGAAAAGTCTCCGGAGGAGACGCTCGTCCACCCCACGCCGGCAGTGGGCGACGATCCGCGGGCTCCTGCCCCGCGCCGGCATCCTCCTGCTCGTCGTGAACGTCACCGCGCTGGTGCTGCTGCTGAACGGCAACGTCGCCCACGGCCCGCACGCCGCCCGGCAGACCGCGATCCTCTTCGGCGGCAGCGGCGCCGCCGGCCTGGCCGCGCTGATCACGTTCCGGGTACTGGCCCGGTGGTTCCCGTCCGGGGCGCGCGTCAAGCCGGTCACCCTCGCGGCGGTGCAGGAGGCCACGGCCGAAGCCGAGAAGACGCTGCAGAAGGTCCGGGCGAACAACCAGCGCGTGAGCCGGCTGGCCGCGGCGGTCGAACAGCAGCTGCAGGCCACCAGGCTGACCCTGGATTTCGCGGGACTGTGCGAACTGCACTACGAATCCCGTGGCTGCGCCGACAACGCGTACCAGTACTACGACATGAGCCGGGACGTGGCGCGCGGCCTGTCCGGCATCGTCGTCCGCGCCCGTGCGACCGCGACGATGCGGGTGCGCTCGGAGATCAACCCGGCCACCGGACGCCGCGAGCGCCCGAACCGGGCGGCGATGACCGCGGCGGCCACGAGCCTGGCGCAAACCCGGTCGAAGATCGGCGACGAGGTGAGCAAGGGCCGGACGATGGTCAAGAGCCTGAACGCGCGGACGGCGGACCTCAAGTTTTCGATCAGGGACAAGTGCGGAACCCGCGGACAGCGGTGGTTCGACGAACTCGAGGCGCGAACCGAAGCCCGCCGTCAGGCGGAAGGCCGGCTTCCGGCGTGAACCTGTTCTAGTACTTTCGGCCGATGTCCGCAGCGCCGGAACCCTTCGAAAGACGTGGGCCATTCCGGGGTTGTTGTCCCGGCGCCGGTTCCGCTGCCAAGCACCGCCCTACTGTGGCGGTGCTTGGTGATCTTGACACGGAACCGAAGAGGGGAAACCACTTTGCCCATGCCGACAGGATTTCTCGGCAAGACACTCGCGGCCGCCGGTACCGCGGCGGCGCTCGTGCTCGCCACGGCCGTTCCGGCCGCCGCGGCCGAACCTTCCGCGGTCGAGCAGGATGTCGCTCAGCTCTACCAGTACGTCGTCGATCTCTACGACGGCCTGCCCGCCGATGCGCTGCGCCACGTCGACCGGCTCATCGAGTCGCCGATCCCGCGGATCGGCCCGCAGACCCAGGCCGACGACGGCCCGATCCCCGGCTGCACCGAGGGTTCGCTGCTGACCTACGCCAACAAGCTCGCGGCCCAGCTGTCCCCGCTCGAAAACAAGGCGCTCGACGCCCTGTCCGGGCTCAGCCAGCTCTACGTCCAGGGCGTCGCGTCCGACAAGACCCCGCAGGTCTTCGGCACCGACGGCCAGTACACCGCGCGCGCCACCACGACGATCGACAAGCTGCGCGGCTTCTGGGACATCGAAAGCTGGAACATCCAGCTCGTCGCCTGGAAGGGCACCGACCTCGGCAGCCAGGCGAAGATGGCGCAGACCTTCAGCCTCGGGCTCGCACCGGCGAAGGTGAAGGCCGCAGCCGCGCTCGCCACCAAGGTGCTCTACGAAATCCCGGCGCTGCAGGGCGGCCGCAACCCGCTGATCACCCTGAACGCGTTCGCCGCCCCGGCCGGCAGCCTCGGCGGCAAGCGCGTCGCGCTCGGTGACGGCCTGCTCGACACCGTCGACGTCCTCGGGTTCGACGACGTCTCGGTGGAGTCCGTGCTCGGGCACGAGTACGGCCACCAGGTCGACTTCGCCCACGAGAACCACCCGCGCAACGAGTCGTCCGAGATGGGCCCCGACGCCTACGGCGGCTACTTCGTCGCGCACGCCAAGGGCTTCGCCTGGAACGCCCGTACCCAGCAGGAGGTCACCTACCTGGACGCCTCCATCGGCGACTGCTACCACAGCCACGGCACCCCCGACCAGCGCAAAGCCGCCGGCGCGTGGGGTGAGAAGCAGGCGACGAGCCAGGCGAACCCGAACCGGATCGTCCCGTCCGCCACGATGATCGAGAAGTTCCAGAAGGAGTACCCGAAGCTGATGCCCCCGGTTGCCGCGGCGCGCGGCTGAGTCCCGAGGGCGGGCCGTCTCCTCGCTTCGAGGGGACGGCCCGCCCCTTGCCGGTCACCGGATCGGGTCGGATACTGCTCTGATGGGGCGAGGCGGGCACCGAGCGACGCTGCTGGGCCTTGCCCTCGTGATGATGGCCCCCGATTCGAATTCCATGAGCCGCGGTAGACCGAACCGCAACCGTTACCTGTACGAGTGCGACAACGGGCACCGGATGTCCCTCAGTCAGCCCAGCGAAACCCCACCCATGTGCCGCAAGAAGGACTGCAACCTGCAAATGAGGTACGTTTCGGCATCGGATCGGCCATAGGGACGGGCATGCTCGGCGAACTCGGCAAGCAGATGGCCAGGCTGTTCGGCGGCCGGTTCAGCCTCACCAACCTGCTGCCGGTGACGGTTCTGGCCGCGCTCGTGTCGCTGCTCGTCGTGGCCGGCGCGTACACGGACCACCCGACGGACATCGTCACCGTGGTGCACAAGCTACTCCCGGTGCAGACCAGTCTCGTGGTCATCGGCATCGTGCTGGCCGGGGTGCTGTTGCGGCCGTTCCAGGTGGCGCTGGTCCAGTTCCTGGAAGGTTACTGGCGCACCCGCGCGTTGACCCTGCTGAACGAGGTCGCGACCGAGCAGCACCGGCGCCGGCAGCACAGCGCGAAGATCGTCCTCGACTTTCAGCAAGCGGACCCCGAGGGCGGCACCTTCGATGCCGTCGTCGAGCAGGCACAACGAAGGTGGCGCTTGGACCGCGCAGCCAGGCGAGCGGACGAGGTCTACCGCAGGTACCCGGCGAACGGCGATCTGATGCCGACGCACATCGGCAATGTGCTGCGTGCCGGCGAGCACGCCGCCGGAAACCGCTACGGTTTGCAGCTCAACGCGATCACCGAACGCCTGTGGCCGTCGTTGTCCCCGACGATCAGCGGTTCGATTTCCCGCAACCTCGAAACGATCGACACGATGTGCGCCCTCTGTGTCGCGCTGACAGCGACCACAGCCGCGACGCTTCCGGTGCTGTGGCACCCGAGTGGCTGGTCGTGGGTTCCGTTGTTCACCGCACTCACGGCAGCCGTCGCCTACCGAGCGGCCCTGCGCGCCGCCTCTGGTCACGCCCGATTGCTGGCCGCGGCGGTCGACCTGCACCGGTTCGACATGCTCGCCGCGCTGCACCTGCCGCTTCCACGTTCGATCTCCGAGGAAATCCCGTTCAACGAGGCTTTGTCGCTCTTCTTCGCCGAGACGACCGGACTACGGCCGCACTACTTTCGCGGAATGGTCGTGCCGTACAAGCACCCGTCAGCTCCCGCGTCGAACCCCGACAAATCCGCCTAGTCCTTGAAGATTGAGCACCACCCGCCGACCGGCCTCGTCGTCCAACGCATCGAGATCGCCGTCGTACCGCATTCGCCGGGCCAGTTCCACGCGATCGGCTTGCACCTGCCAGCCCGCCGGAACACTGATCTCGACCCGGCCGAACCACACCGTGATGTCCACGACGATGCCTTTGCTGCCGGGCGGGTATTCGGCCTTGGACAGGTCCAGGCAGACCTCACCACCGAGGATCGCCCGCACGATGAACTTCTCCGGCGCCTCGATGCTGATCGCCCGGTCGTTCTTGCGCATCACCGCGGTGCGGCGGCAAATGACCGCCTCCAGTTCGTGGTGCACGCGGCGGTGGGACAGGGCCAAGGCGAGTCCACCTCCCGTCACCGCGACCGCCGCGGTATCGGTCAGGTTAGCCGGACTCACCCACCCGAACACCAGAGCCGCGGCCAGCAGTCCCCCGGCTGCCAGCGCCAGGAGCGCCACCGGACCGGCCGCCGTGCCCGCGGGCATCGCCGCGCGCACCACCATCACCACCGCCACCACGCCGAACAGCACCGGCAGCACGACGAGGGCGAGCCGGCCGATGCGGAGGAGCTGGTCCGGGCCACCGACCGCCCACGCCGTCCCCGCCACGGCCACCAGCAGCCCGGCCGCCACCCTGGTGCTGCTGAGCACCGGCCCGTTGTCCATGCCCGGTGGGATACCACGGTGCCACGGGCCGGGCGCACCCCGGGGCTACCGGCGCGCGAGCATCCAGGGCATCAGCTTCTCCGACAGGGCGCGGCTGAACGGCCGCACCAGCGTCTGCAGTTCCTCGCAGGCCGGCTCCCCGATCCGGGCGTACGGTGTCACGCTGTTCTCGTCCGTCGCCTTCTCGATCTCCTCGCGGTGGGCCGCTCCCGCCGGGGTGAAGGCCCCGTCGCCGGTGACCCAGTCACGCTCCCGCAGGCCGGCGATCGCCCGGCTCCAGTCCTCTTCGGACCACGCGCGGGACTTGCGCAACGTCTCCGCCGGCACCGCTCCGGAAGCCGCGTGGGTGACGAGTGCTTCGATGCCGCTCAGGCCCGCCGTCAGCAACGCCGCGATGTGGGCGTCGCCGCGGTACTCGCGCAGCAGCGTCTGGGCGTGCCACAGCACCAGGTGCGGCTCCTCCGGCCACGGCAGCGCCGCGTGCGCCGCGAACAACGGGCGGCCGACGACGTCGCCGGCGATCGTTTCCGCCGCCTCGCGGGCCAGCGCCGCCGCCCGCTGCATCTCCGGCGCGTCGATCGCGTCGCCGAGGGTGGCGCGCAGCGTGCGGTCCGCCGCCGCGTGCCGCGCTTCCAGGACGGCCTCCGGCTCGGTCGCCGACCACGCCGCCCGGATCGAGTCGTGCACCAGGGCCGGGTTGAAGTTGTAGAACGTCGCGACGACGACCGGAGCCGGGACCTTGCCCAGCGCCGCCGATCGCGAGGCGAAGTAGCCCGCGCGGCCCGTCAGGCCGAGCTTCTCGTACGCGGCGGTCGCTTCGGGGGCGAAGTAGATCATCCCGTGGTAGGGCTCGAGAATGCGCCACGTCCGGCGCGCCACTTCGATCACGCGGTCAACATACCATCCGGTCGGTACGGTGCGGGGCTCCTGAACCGGGCCCGGCCCGCGCTAGCATCCCGGCGGCGGCCGCGCCGATCGGGAGGCGAAGATGGCGGAGGAACGCGGCGTCGAAGCCGTCGAACAGTGGTTCCGGCGGCGAGGGCTGCCCGCCGTCGTGCGGGGACGGCCCGCGCAGCTGCTGGTCCGCATCGCGCCCGCCGTCGTGTTCATCGCCGCCTGGCGGGTGCTCACCGCCGTGCTGTCCGCAGTGGACGGCGAGACCGACGCGGACTTCGACCGGCTCATGGAGAGCGATCTCTTCGCGCTCGGCTACACCGGCCTGCTGCTGAGCCTGGTCGTCTTCCCCGCCCTCGGCTCGTGGCTCACCGCGCGGTGGGTGCGGCGCAAGCTGGTCGACCGCGGCGGCACGGTGCCCGCCGCGGTCATGGCGGCCGTGTTCGTGGTCGTCGTGCCCGTCGCCGACGTGGTCGTCGACGGCGACTCGCTGCCCCTCGGCCTCCTCACCCAGCTGCTGATCCTGGCCGGGCTGTTCGCGGCCGCCTTCGTCGGCGTCGGCTCGATCGTCGGCTGGGCGCTGCGGGCGGCCTACCGCCAGACGCGGCTGCTCGGCGAGCTGACCAGCCGGGCGCTGCCGCTCCTGCTGCTGTTCACCGTCTTCGGGTTCTTCACCACCGAGATCTGGCAGGTCGGCGCCGCCCTGCCGCGGCAGCGGATGTGGCTGGTGGCCGGGCTCTTCGCCGTGGTCGCCGTGGTCTTCCTGCTGGCGGCGCTCAAGGACGAGGTCACCCGGCTGACCCAGTCGCGCACCGCCCCGGTCGGCCTCGACAAGCTGCGCGAAACGCCGCTGGCGGAGTTCCTGGCGGACGACGTCGAACGGCTCCCGCTCACCAAGCTGGAACGGGCGAACATGGTGCTCGTCCTGATGCTGACCCAGGTGCTGCAGACCTTCGTGCTCGCCACCCTCGTCTTCGTCTTCTTCGTGCTCTTCGGGATCGTCGCGGTGCAGCACGCGGTGATCAAGGCGTGGATCGGGCGTGACCCCGCGGGCGGCACGCTGTTCGGCATCCAGCTGCCGATCCCCCAGGAGCTGCTGCAGGTCTCGCTGTTCATCGCCGCGTTCTCCGGGCTGTACTTCGCCGCCTCGACGGTCACCGACGCCAAGTACCGCAGCGCCTTCTTCGACCCGCTCGCCGACCACCTGGCGGTCAGCCTGGTGGCCAGGGACCTCTACCTCGGCCGCCTGTCCGGGAAGCCCGCGCGATGAGCGACGTCCGGATTGTGCCGTCCGCCACCTTGTAAGTTAGGTAAGCCTGACCTTATTGTCCTCGTGTGTCCCTGGTCCCCCGCTCCGGCGTCCACGCCCGTGAGGTCGACGTCGCCTACGGCAGCGACGTCGTCGTGCGTGCCGCGTCCGTCTCCCTCGACGCCGGTACCGTCACGGCGCTGATCGGCCCGAACGGCAGCGGGAAGTCGACGCTGCTGCGGGCGCTCGCCCGGCTGCACCCGCCGGCCGCGGGCTCGGTCACCTTCGCCGACGGCGCCGACCTGCGTGCACTGTCCGGAAAGGACGTCGCCAAGCGGATCACCCTGCTGTCGCAGCACCGGAGCGCGCCGGGCGGGGTGTGCGTCCGGGAGCTGGTCGAGTTCGGCAGGCACCCGCACCGGTCGCGCTGGGGCGGCCGCGACGCCGACGGGCCCGCCGCCGTCGACCGGGCCCTCGCGCTGACCGGGCTCTCCGCCCTCGCCGACCGGCCGGTGCAGGCCCTCTCCGGCGGGCAGGCGCAGCGGGTCTGGCTCGCCGCCTGCTTGGCCCAGGACACCGCGCTGCTGCTGCTCGACGAACCCACGACCTTCCTCGACCTGCGCTACCAGGTCGAGATCCTCGACGTCGTCCGCGACCTCGCCGACCGGCACGACGTCGGCGTCGGCGTGGTGCTGCACGACCTCGACCAGGCCGCCGCGGTCGCCGACCGGGTGCTGCTGCTCGAAGACGGCCGCGTCAGGGCCGAAGGCACCCCCGCCGAAGTGCTGACCGCGGAGAACCTCAGCCGCGCCTACGGCATCCGCGTGGACGTCGTCACCGACCCGGCCGACGGGCGGATCCACACCCGCGCGGTCGGCCGCTTCAACGACTCCGCACTCGTCTGAACCACGAAAAATCAGGAGAACCATGCGCCTCACCCGGATGCTCCTCGGCCTGTCCGCGGCCGCCACGTTCTTCGTGGCCGGCTGCGGCACCACCGAGGCGCCCGCGAACAACGCCGCCGCCACCGGAACCAGTGCCGGCCCGGTCACCGTCGTCGACTCGCGCGGCAAGGAGGTGAAGCTGCCCGGCCCGGCCAAGCGGGTCGCGGCGACCGAGTGGAACGCCGTCGAGCACCTCGTCTCCCTCGGCGTCATGCCGGTCGGCGTGTCCGACATCAAGGGCTACGGCCAGTGGGTCAGCGCCGAGAAGCTCGACGGCACGCCGAAGGACATCGGCACCCGCGGCGAGCCGAGCCTCGACACGCTCGGTTCGCTGGGCCTGGACCTCGTGGTCGTCACCGACAGCGTGACCGAAGGCGCGCTCGAGCAGATCGAGGCGAAGGTCCCGGTCATCGTCATCAACGGCGGCAACGCCAAGGACCCGATCGCCGGGATGTACGCCAACCTCGACACGATCGCCAAGGCCACCGGGACCGAAGCCGCGGCCGCGCAGCTGAAGTCCGGGTTCGAGCAGAAGCTGGCGGCGGGCCGGGACGCGGTGGCGAAGCTCGGCGCCGCAGGGCAGCAGGTCGCCTTCTCCGACGCCTACGTCACGTCCGGCTCGGTCAGCATCCGGCCCTACACCAAGGGCGCGCTGGTGTCCGCGGTGTTCGGCCGCCTCGGCCTGGAAACGGCCTGGCCGATGGAGGGCGACGCGGTCTACGGCCTCGCGCAGGCCGACGTCGAAGGTCTGACCAAGCTGCCCGACGTGCGGTTCTGGTACATCGCCAACACCGCCGAAGGCGACCCGTACCAGCAGCAGCTGGCCGGCAACGCGATCTGGACGAACCTGCCGTTCGTCAAGAGCGGCAAGGTGCACCGCTTCCCGGACGCGCTGTGGATGTTCGGCGGGCCGAAGTCCATGGCGCAGTTCGTCGACGCGGCCGTCGCCGCACTGCAGAAGTAGCGTGGCCACCCTGGTCGGAGCCGAGCCGCCCGTGACCGCCGTCCGGCGGCGCGGGCGGCTCGCGCTGCTCGGCGGTGGGCTCGCCGTCCTGCTCCTCGTGGGGTCGGCCGTGCACCTGACCCAGGGCACCGCGAACCTCGGCGCGCTGGACGTGCTGCGGCTGCTGTCCGGCGGGGCGACCGGCGACACGACGGCGGTGGTCGTCGAGTCGCGGCTGCCGCGCCTGCTCGCGGCGCTGGTGGTCGGGGCCGCGCTCGGCGTGGCCGGCGCGGTGCTGCAGTCGGTGTCCCGCAACCCCTTGGCGTCGCCGGACACCCTGGCGGTCAACGCCGGCGCGCACCTGGCGGTGGTCGCCGTCGCCGCGTTCGGCGTCTCCCTGCCCCTGCTCGGCGCGGCCGGGATCGCGTTCGCGGGCGGGCTGGCCGCGGCCGCGTTCGTGCTCGCGCTGGCCGGCACCGGCGGCACCGGGATCGTGCGGCTGGTGCTGGCGGGCACCGCGATCGCGCTGGCGCTGATGTCGGTGACCCAGGTCCTGTTGCTGTTGTACGCACAGGAAACCCGTGGCCTGTTCGCCTGGGGCGAGGGCTCGCTGGAGCAGAACGGGCTCGGCGGCATCCGCACGCTCGGCCCGGTCGCCGCCGCGGCGCTGGCCCTGCTGCTCGGCCTGGCCCGCCGGCTCGACCTGATCCACGTGGGCGACGACCACGCCAGGACCCTGGGTGTCCACATCGGACGGACGCGGGCCGCCGCGATCGGGCTGGCCGTGCTGCTGGCCGCGACCGCGGTGACGCTGGCCGGCCCGATCGGGTTCGTCGGGCTGGCCGCGCCGGCGGTGGCCCGGTTGCTCGCGCCCGTGGTGCCGGGCCTGCACCGGCACGCGGTGCTGCTCCCCTGCGCCGCGGCGCTGGGCGCGGCGCTCCTGCTCGGCGCCGACGTGCTGCTGCGCGCGGTCGCCGGCCCGCAACGCGCACTGGCGGTGCCGACCGGGGTCGTGACGACGATCCTCGGCGCGCTCTTCCTCGTGGTACTGGCCCGGACCGCCCGGAGCACGTCCGCGGCCGCCGAACCACCCGCGGCCGGCGCCCGCGGCGGCGTCAGCGCCACCCGGTACCGGGTGACGCTGGGCGTGCTGGTGCTCGGGGTGGCCGGCGTGGCCGTCGGCGCGGTGCTGCTCGGGGACGCGAAACTGCTGCTGGGCGACGTCGTCAACGGGGTGACCGGGCGGGCGGGCCCGATCGTCACCGGCGTGCTGGACACCCGCGTGCCCCGCGTGGCCGCGGCGCTGCTGGCGGGCGCGGCGCTGGCGCTGGGCGGCGCGCTCACCCAAGCCGTCGCCCGCAACCCGCTGGCCGAGCCGGGGATGATCGGCGTCGTCGGCGGCGCGGGCCTCGGCGCGGTCGCCGTGCTGACCGCCGTGTCCGGGGTCGGGTTCTGGACGCTGACCGGCTCCGCGGGGCTGGGCGCCGCACTGGCGATGGCCGTGGTCTTCGCCGTGGCCGCCCGGGGCGGGTTCACCGGTGAACGGCTGGTCCTGATCGGCTTCGGCGTGCACGCGGCGGCGCAGGCGCTGGTGACGCTGCTGATCACCCTGTCCGATCCGTGGAACGAGACCAAGGCGCTGACCTGGCTGGGCGGTTCGACCTACGGCCGGAGCTTCCCGCACCTGGTGCCGATGGCGCTGGCGCTGCTGCTGGTGGTGCCGGTGCTGGTCCGCACGCGGCGGGAGCTCGACCTGCTGGCGCTGGACGACGAAACGCCGCGCGTGCTCGGCGTGCCGGTGGCCAGGACGCGGTTGCTGCTGCTGGCGTGCGCGGTCCTGCTGACCGGCGCGGCGGTGGCGGGCATCGGGGTGCTGACGTTCGTCGGCCTGGTCGCCCCGCACGCGGCCCGCGCGATCGTGGGCAGCCGGCACGCGCGCCTGCTGCCCACCGCGGCGTTGCTGGGCGCGATCGGCGTCTGCGTGGCGGACACGGCCGGCCGCACCGTCATCGCCCCCGGCCAGCTGCCCGCCGGCCTGATGACCGCGATCATCGGCGCACCGTACTTCGGGTGGCTGCTGTACCGGCACCGCGCGAACGCCGCCCGGGGACGCTGAGGCTCCCCGGGCGGCGTTCCGTCACCCCCTCGCGCTCAGCCGTCGACGCTGGTGTGGGTCTTCGAGGCGCACCGGGCGGGCGTGGGATCCCCGTTCCCGTCGACCAGGCAGACCTTGAGGCCCACCGAGTCGCCGGCGATGACGTTGCCGTAGGCCTTGAACGGATCCCAGACGACCGGGTCGCCGGCCAGCCCGTTGCCGTTGTACTTGGACCCGATGAGAACACCATCGAGCCACGCCCACGCCTTCACGCCGTGCCCGTCCCCGCAGTAGTCGTGCACGACCGCGTAGTCGTCGTTGTTGCCGCCGCCGGGTGCCCCCGCGCCGTAGTCGACGAACTCCACCGCACCGCAGCCGTCGGTCGTGTGGACGGTGAAGCTGTCGTCGTAGGCGGCGGAGGCCGGCGCGGCCGCCACCACCGCCGTCCCCAGCGCCAGCACCGGTGCGACCAGCATCATCCGCGTCAACATCCTGCCCATGTTTCCGTTCCCCTCCGTGGTTGTTCCGGATTTCGATGCGCGCAGGAGGAAATCTAGCCACGGCAAGGGAAAGGGACATCTCCCGCAGGTGCTGTTCCCGGCGTGAATCGTGCGGCAGCCGGGGATTCCCCGGTGCACCAGCGGATCAGCCGGGCTCAACCGCCGGCGTACCGGCGGCCCGCCCCGGGGACGACCAGCCCGGACTCGTAGGCGACGACGACCGCCTGGGCCCGGCTGGACACGCCGAGCTTGCCCATGGCCCGGTTGAGGTGCGTCTTCACCGTGCCGGCGCTGACCGTGAGCCGGTCGGCGATCTCGGCGTTCGACATGCCGTGCCCGACCAGGCGCACCACCTGGGTTTCCCGTTCGGTCAACGACGTCAGCGCCGGGACCGGGTGTTCGGCGGGCGGGGTGAACGCCTCGACCAGCCGCCGCGTCACCGCGGGCGCGAACAGCATGTCGCCGGCCGCGACCGCCTGGATCGCGGCCAGGATCTGGTCCGGTGACGCGTCTTTGAGCAGGAAGCCCGAAGCGCCCGCCCGAAGCGCCTGGTAGACGTACTCGTCCAGGTCGAAGGTGGTGAGGACGAGGACCTTGGGCCGATCGCCGGCCCGGGCCAGGATCCGGCCGGTGGCCGCGATCCCGCTGATGCCCGGCAGCCGGATGTCCATCAGCACCACGTCGACGGGCCGCTCCGCCGTGACGGCGACGGCCTGTTCCCCGCTGCCCGCCTCACCGACGACGTCGAACCCCGGTGTGGCGCGGATCAGCGCGGCCAGCCCGGCGCGGATCAGCTCCTGGTCGTCGACGACGAGCACCCGAACCATCCGCGATCGCTTCCCCCGGGCGCGTCAGTGGTTGTCCGTTCCTCCTGCCGAGCTTATCGGCAGGGTCAGCACGACCTCAAACCCGCCGCGCTCGCGCGGGCCTGCGGTCAGCGTGCCGCCGTAAAGCCTGGCCCGCTCGCGCATCCCGATCAGGCCGTGCCCACCGGATTCCGCGGGGACACCGCGTTTTCGCCCTTCGTCGGTGATCCGCGCGACGAAAACCGTGTCGCCGTAGGCCAACCGGACGCGCGCACCCGCCCCGCCCGCGTGCTTCACCACGTTCGTCAGCGATTCCTGGACGATCCGGTACACGCACAGGGCGACGCTGTCCGGCAGCGGGCGGACGACCCCGTCGACGACCAGCTCGACCGGGATGCCCAGCGCCCGGACGCGCTCGGCCAGCACCTCGATCCGGTCGAGGCTGAACGCCGGCGAAGAATCACCGGCCGGGACGACGGGATCCGAACCGATCCGCAGCAGCACGAACAGCCGCCGCAGTTCGTCCAGCACCTGGCGGCTCGTGTCGTTGACCGCGCGCAGCGCGCCGGCGGCGGTCGGCGGGTCGGACTCGAGCACGTACCCGGCGAGCCCGGCCTGCACCGCGATCACCGACATGTGGTGGGCGAGGACGTCGTGGAGTTCGGTGGCGATGCGCATCCGCTCCTCGGTGACCGCGCGCCGGGCGCGGGCCTCCCGGTCCCGTTCGAGCTCGCGGGTCAGGACCTCCAGCCGGGCGTTGCGTTCGGTGAGGATCCGGCGGATGTCGCCGACGGCCCAGGTGGTCGCGCTCAACAGCGCGGCGAGCACGGCCAGCAGCCACAGCGGCCCCAGGTGCGCGGAGGCCGTCCCGGCCGCCTCCACCACGGTGGCGAGCGCGGCGGCGGTGAGCGACACGCGCCGGGATCGTTGCACCGCAACGGTGTAGAGGGCGAGCAGCGGGCCGAAGTTGTTGAGCGCGTCCCAGTACCCGGCCAGCACCGACGCGAGAGATCCGGCCAGGCACAGCAGGAACACCGTCACCGGCGCCCGGCGGCGCAGCGTGACCGGCAGGATGGCGGCGGCGGTGAGCAGCACCCCGGGGAGGCCGAAAACCCGGCCGTGGGAGGCGTAGTCGTAACGGGCGGCGAGCACGACGCCGGCGACGACCAGCCAGGACACCACCCCGTCCAGCAGCTGCGGGTGAGCTCCGCCGTACCGCCGCACCCGCGTCCACGCCGCCCGCACCGGGTCACCGTAGCCGCCCGGCTGCGGCGAGTCATGGGCCCCGGGTTGACGTTGCCTACCGCCGGAGTTGACTACCCGGCCGGGGTTTTGCCGCCGCGCCGTCGCCGCCAGACGACGGCCGCCACGAGCAGGGCGACGGGCAGGCCGGTGAGCAGCCACTCCTCGGCCGGTGCCGGGACGACGTCCTGGTGCGCGACCGAGGCGGCCAGGCTCACGGCACCACCGTGCAGATTCTGAGCCGGCGGGCCACTGCCGCACCCGTTCTGGTCGTGCCGGGGCGCGGCGACTGCGTATTCGACGGCGGTGGGCATTCCACACCCCTCCTCGGGTGGGCGGAGTTTCTCCGTGACCGCAGACCAGTGTGGCCCGGCCGGTCGCAGAACTCCATATCCGCCAAGGGAATTACTCGGATTTCAGGATTTCCACGGGCAGGCCCAGCGTTTCCACGATCCGCTCCACGGCGTCGCCGACCCGCACGAAGTCGTCGCCGAGGGGATCGGTCACCAGCCGGCGGACCGTGGCGACGTGCCCGGGCGCCGAGGCCTCCAGGTGCGCACGCCCGGCCGCGGTCAGCGTCGCGGTGGTGAACCGGCGGCCCTGGCCGGTGCAGACCTCGCGGGTGACCCAGCCCCGGTCTTCCAGACGCGCGACCGCGTGCGAAATCCGCGGCAGGGAACCGTTGGCCATCTCCGCGATCTCGCTCATCCGCAGGCTTTCCCCCGGGACCGCCGACAGCCGGGCCAGGATCATGTAGCCCAGCAGCGTCAGGTCGGCGTCCCGCAGCAGCTGGCTCTCCAGCGCGCCCGGCAGCGTGAGCAGGACCTTCGCCAGGTTGATCCAGGCGCGCCGCTCGTCATCGCCGAGCCAGCGGACCGGCTCCTCTCCACTCACGCCTTGACTTTAACACGCAACCCAACCTACCGTTTGGGTTGCGTGTTAAACTCAAAGAGGAGGAGCGATGACCACCGTCACCCCCAAACCCACCGCGGCCACGGCAGTCCGCCTCGGCTTCGCGCTTCTGGCGGCCGCGGCGGTGAACACGGCCATCGCCCTCGGCGCACTGGCCCTCGACGACGGCGGGATCCACATGGGCCTGGCCCCGGCGGCCTACCTGCCCGCCACCGCGCTGGGCCTGCTGCTGGGCAGCATCGGCTGGTTCGTGATCGCCCGCACCGCGCCGCACGCCCTGCGCGTGGTCGTTCCCGCGGTCCTGGTCCTGACGTGGGTGCCGGACCTGCTGCTGTTCGCCGCGGGCGCCACGGCGGCCAACGTGATCGGCCTGATGCTGATGCACCTGGTGGTCACGACGGCGTTGGTCACGGCTTTGCGCCCGACCCTGTCGTCGGCCGCCGACAGCGTCCAGCAGGTGGCGACCGACTAGCCCACCACCGAGAGAACCGTGCGAGCGCTGAGCCGGCCTCTTTCAGGCTCTCGCGCGACTTGCCCCGCAGCAACCGCCGCAGTCAACGCCCCGACCGCGTCCTCGGCGCGATAAATCGTTTCCAGCAAAGCGAACCGCTGCAGGTCGGCGACCGTCGCCGGGCCCTGTCGGCCCAGTTCGGCCAGCAGCGCACGGCGCAGGGGCAGCAGCTGCGGGGTGAGCGAGATGTCCACCAGCGTGCCCTCGGCGTCACGCGGGTCGCGGTAGCGGATGCCCGCGAACTCGTCGGCCGCCCACAGTTCGTTCTTGAACGTCGCCAGGTGGCGGCTGTCCGCCGTCGCGAACACCAGTGCCCGCGCGGTTCCGTCGTCGGCCACCAGGTCGACGGCGACCGCGCACCCCAGCCCGGCCGACCGCAGCCGCTCCCGGTGGCCGGTACCGGGATCGTCCGCGATCAGCACCTCGTGCGCCTTGCCCCGCAGCAGGGACGGCGGCCAGGCACCGGTCAGGTGCGCCAGCATCGGCCCCGGCACGTCGACGTCCCCCAGGTCGGCCGCCGTCCGCACGATGAGCCCGGCCGGCGCGCCACCCGGCGACGGACGGCCCACGAGCACGGCCGCCAGGTGGTGCTCGGCCAGCCGGTCGGCGAACTCGCCGAAGACCCGGAAGGCATCGGCGGCGAAGTCCCCGCACTCGACGTACGTCCCGCCGCGCGGCGACCGCAGCCCGGTCGCCGTCCAGGCGTCGAGGTACCGCACCAGCACGTCACGCTCGACGGAGCCGTGCGGGTCGGGGCGCCGGACGCGCTCGGCCACCCTCCGGTTGTACCCCACCGCCGGGCCGGTCACCAGCGGTGAAGAACGGATCGGTGGCTCCCTATACTCTCGCGCGTGGACGCACCGGACGAGCCGCCCGCTCGAAGACCCCGGGTGTTCCTCTCCTACGCCGACGACTCCGGTGCGCACACCGAGGCCGTCCTCGGATTCGCCGAGCAGCTGCGGGGTGAACTGGGCATCGACGTCCGCCTGGATCTCTGGGAGCGGGACCAGCGGCGCGACTGGCTCGCTTGGGCGATGCGCCAGATCGAGCACGGCGACTTCGTGCTCGCGATCGGCTCGCCCCGGTACAAACAGCTGGCCACGGCGGACGACGAGGATCCCGATTACGCGCGTTTTCAGCTGCTGATGCTCCGCGAGTACCTCGCCGCGGACCGGGCCCGGTGGACGGCCAAGATCCTGCCGGTCGTCCTGCCCGGGTACTCCGCCGATGACCTCCCCGCGTTCCTCCAGCCCTATTCCGCCACCCGCTACGCGATCCCCGAGGATCTCGACGAGCTGGTGCGGGTGCTGACCGGGCAGCCGCGCTGGGGCCGGCCGGCGCTGGGACCACTCGCCAAGCAGGAGGGGCTGTTCGACCCGGCGGTGCTGAGCGCGGACCTCAGCCGGGTACTGGTCGAGGCGGCCACGAGCCTCGCGGGCGCGGTCACCGCCCTGTGGCGAGCCGAGGTGCTGCGGCTCGGCCTGGACGACCCGCGCCCGCTCGGCACCCGCTGGCGCGTCGACGGCGGCGAAATCGACCGGATCGGGCCGGTCTTCCGCCGGGACCGGCGGCTGCTCGTGCTCGGCCGCCCCGGCAGCGGCAAGAGCGTGTCGGCGATCCGGCTGGTGTCCGAACTGCTGGACGGGTGGTCCCGTGGCAAGCCGGTGCCGGTGCTGGTCCCGGTCACCGACTGGCACCCGGGCGAACTGCACCCGTTCGACTGGCTCGCGCGCCGGCTCGCCCGCGACCACCGGCTGGGCCGGACCGTGCGCTGGGTCAACGGGGAACGCATCACCCTGGCGGCCGCGCTGCTGGAAGTGGGCCTGGTGCTGCCCGTCCTCGACGGCCTGGAGACGATCGCGCACGACCTGCGACCCGAGGCGGTCGCGGCGCTCAACCGGCTGGGGTCGTCGGTTCCGCTGGTCGTCACCTGCGGCCTGGCCGAGTACGGCGAACTGGACGCGGCGGGCGTCCGGCTGGCCCGTGCCACCCGCGCCGAACTGCTGCCGCTCGAGCGGGACGACGTCGAGGACTACCTGGCCGAGACCGTGCCCGGCGGCGCGGCACGCTTGGCCCCGCTGTTCGCCCGGCTGCGCGCGGACCCCGTGCCGACCCCGCTGCTGGTGTGGCTGGTCCGCGTGGTCCACCAGGACCCCGGCCGCGATCCCGCCGAGCTGGGCAACCGGGACCGCTTCCCGGACTGGGACTCGGTCGAGGCCCACCTGGTCCAGCACCTCGTCCAGGCCGTCTACCCGGACTACCCCGGTCACCGCTCCCCGGCGCCCCGGGTGCACCACAGTGCCGCCCGGCGCTGGCTCGGGCACCTCGCTTCGACCGGGACAGCGGACATCGCGTGGTGGCAACTCGACCGCCCCCTCCGGTGGGTCGCTCCCGCCTGCCGGGGTGCGGCGGGCGCCGCGCTCGGCTTCGGCATGCTCAGCGCCTTCGGCGTCGTGCCCGGGCTGGCGGCCGCGGCCGCGGTCGGATCGGCCGCCGTGAACCGGCGGCTGCTCGCCTACTTCAACGCCACCGACCACGTCGAGGCTCCGCACGCGTTCGACCGCTCGACGCCCAAGCTGCGTGCCGAGGTGCGCGACTTCGTGCAGCTGATGGCGAAGTGGTTGTCGTTCGCCGTCGGCGGCCTCGCGCTGCTGCTCGCCGGCCGGGCCGTCGCGGCGGGACTCGTGCACAGCGTTCGTGCGGCGTTGACGCTGACGGCGCTTGCCCTCGGCGGCGGATTCCTGACCTGGTGGTCCGGACGCAAGCTGTGGCACCGGCTGCGCCACGGCCGCAGCGACGGCCTGGTGGTGCTCGCCGACCTCCGGCGGCCGTCGAGTCCGGCCGGAACGCTGCGCGCGGACCGGAAAGTGGCCGTCACCGGTACCGGGATCATGGTGGCGATCGCGGCCGTCTTCGCGGTGCTGGGCCCCGGGTATGCGGTCCGGGTCGTCCTCGGCTATGCCGCCGCCTGGATGTTGCTCAGCGCGTACGCCCGGTACACGGTGGCCCGGCTCGTGCTCGCCGCCCGCGGCAGGCTGCCGTGGCGGTTGTTCCGGTTCCTGGACGACGCCCGTGACCGCGGCGTGCTCCGCCAGTACGGAGCCGTCCACCAGTTCCGCCACCAGCACCTGCAACGGCACCTGGGCGGCCCCGCGTAGCCGGCGGCGGGGGTCTACCGTTCCGGCATGCTCGATCGCCTCCGGGACAACACGCGCGCCGCCAAGCTGCTGGCCGACGTGTTCGACTTCGACGTCACCCGCCTCGACCCGGTCGAACCGGTGCGGCTCGCCTCCGGCGGCGCCCTCCAGGCGGTCGCCGGCGACGCCTCGGGCGGCACGTTCTTCGTCTGCGACGGCGGCCCCGTGCTCTACGCCGATTCCGAAGGCAGCGCCGGGGTCCTCGCCGCCGACCTCGAGGGTGCGATCCGCCTGGTCGTCGGCGTTCCGACCTGGCCGGACGTCGTCGCGTGCGCCCCCGACCTCGACGCGATGCGCGACGCCTTCGAAGCCTCCTACGCCGAGCTGGAAGAAGACGAGCCCGCGATCGACCGGCTCCGCGCCGAAGTGGCCGCAGAGCTGGAACTCGGCCAGGTCCCCCTCGAGGACCTGCTGACCTCGCTGAGCGCCTGCCTGACCGAGCTCTCCCCCGCCTACGTGCTGCTCAACGAAGACGGCGACGCCTACGAACCGCTGTGACCCCGGCGCGGCTCAGCCGTGCAGGGCGCTGCCGGCCTGCCAGGCGCTCCAGCTGATCGCCCAGTCGCCGTGGCCGTTGTTGATCGACAGCTGCGGCCCGCCCGAGTTGGTGACCTCGACGACGTCGCCGACGTTGAAGGTGTCGAAGAACCACTTGGCGTTCTCGGTGTTCATGTTGAGGCAGCCGTTGGAGACGTTGTCGCTGCCCTGCACGCCCACCGTCTTCAGGTTCTCGTGCAGGTATTCGCCGTCGTTGGAGATGCGGACGTTCCAGTTCTCCGGCGCCTTGTAGTACCCCGGGTCGCCCTCGCACACGCCGTAGCTGCAGGAGTCCATGATCTTGTGGTCCTCCTTCCCCAGCACGGTGTGCGTGCCGTTGAAGGTCGGCGTCGGGCCGCGGGGCGGGGTGTCGGCGGTCTTGCCCATGCTGATCGGCGCGGTCTTCACCAGCTGGCCGTTGTGGAACGCCTTGATCTGGTGGGTCTTGCCGTCCGCCTTGGCGACCCACGAGTCGTGCACCTTGTAGGTGGCCGAGACGTCCTGGCCGCCGTACAGGCCACCGCCGATGGGCGTGCCGAAGTTCGCCGTCTCCAGCTTCACGGTCGAGCCCGGCTTCCAGTAGTCCTTGGGCCGGTAGTGCACTTCGCGCTTGTTCACCCAGTACCAGCCGCCGTCCTGGGACGGCGAGGACGTCACCTTGAGTGACTTCTCCACCGTGGCCTTGTCGGCGATGTCGCGGTCGAACTTCAGGCCGATGATCAGGCCGACGCCGAAGTCACCCGAAGCCGACTGGAACAGCGCCGGGCTGGCGACCCCGGCCGGCTTGACCGTGTGCACCTCGCCGCGCTGCTCGGTGGGCGCGCCCTCCTGGTTCACCGCGGTGGCGACCACCTGGTACGTCGACGCGTACCGCAGGCGGTCCTTGCTGGTCCACGTCGTCTTGTCCGGCGAGAGCTCGCCCTGGACGGCGTTGCCGGTCTGCGGGTTCGTCACCGCGACCGCCTGCAACGTGCCGCCCGACGCCTTGACGACGATCGGGTCCTTCGGGCTCAGCTGCTCCTCGCCGGCGGGGAGGAACGCCACCGTCGCCGCCGGCATCCCGGACGCGGTCGGCGTGCCCGCCGCGCCGATCGCCCCGACCGCCTGCGCGGTCCCCGCGGTTTCCGAGTTCCCACTGCACGCCGCCAGCAACAGGGCCGCCAGGCCGAGCCCGGCGATGCGGATCATTCTCACGACCCCCAAGACGCGCCACCCCGTCCGAAGTTGTGTAACGATCCGATTTCCCGGACCGGGCCCGGTGCACCGGGCCGAGAGGTGGCGGCGCGGACCGCACTTCCCCTGCGGCCGCGCCACCACCCGAGCGCGGACATTACCGGACCCTCGAACTCCTGTTCGAGCCGGGGTGTCTGATCGCGTCTCCGCACAAAGCGGGCGCTTACAATAGGAGCGACCGCGCGGGCGGCGAGCTGGGAGGACCACCGGATGACGATGTCGCTGTCGGCCGAACTCTGGCCGGACGTGCAGCCGGAGACCGCCCGGCGGCTCATGCTGGCCGGTGTGGAGGCCTTCGCCCAGCGCGGCTACCACGCCACCACCACGCGGGACATCGCCGGCGCCGCGGGGATGTCGCCCGCCGCGCTCTACGTGCACTTCCCCTCCAAGGCCGCGCTGCTGTTCGCGATCAGCCGGTACGGCCACGAGCAGACCCTCGCGCTGGTCGAGAACGTCGTCGCCAAGGAATCCGATCCGGTCGAGCGGATCCGGCTGATCGTCGAGGACTTCGTGGCCTGGCACGCCCGGCGCCACACCGTCGCCCGGGTCGTCCAGTACGAGCTGCAGGCGCTGCCCGAGCAGGAGTTCGAGGTGGTCGCCGCGCTGCGGCGGCGGATCGAGCGGATCGTGCGGGAGGTCATCGCCGAGGGCGCCGAGGCCGGCGTGTTCACGGTGTCCGACCCGCACGTCGCCGCCCGGGCCGTGCTTTCGCTCGGCGTCGACGTCGCCCGCTGGTACAGCGAGCGCGCCCGCCAGACGCCGGCTGCGCTCGGCGCGGAGTACGGCGGGCTGGTGCTGCGCATGCTCGGAGTAGCGGACACAGTCTGACCGCTATCTGCGGCAGAGTGGGCTCGTGCACACCGTCCTCGACACGCGGGCCCTCAACCGCGCCACCCTCGCCCGGCAGCTGCTGCTCGAGCGCTCCGGGCTGCCCGTCCTCGACGCCGTCGCCCACCTCGGCGGCCTGCAGGCGCAGGAACCGCAGGAACCGTTCACCGGGCTGTGGTCGCGGCTGCGCGCGTTCGACCCGGCCGCGCTGGATGCGCTGCTGACCGGGCGGCGCGTGGTGCGGACCCACCTCATGCGCCGCACCGTGCACCTGCTCACCGCCGACGACGTCCTCGCGTGGCGGACCCGGTTCGACACCATGCTGCGGCAGCGGGTGGTCGGCGTCTACCGCCAGGAACTGGCGGGCGTCGACTTCGCCGAGCTGGCCGCGGCCGGCCGGGCGGTGCTGGCCGACGGCGAGCCCCGCTCGATGGGCGAGCTCGCGCGGGCGGTCGCCGACCGGTGGCCGGCGCCGGGCCCGCGGCCGCTCGGCGAACTGCTGGTCGCGGCGCTGATCCCGTCGGCGCAGCTGCCGCCGCGCGGGCTGTGGCGCACCAAGGCGGGCGTGCGGAACCTGCCGCTGGCCGCGTGGCTCGGCCGCGACGCCGACCCGCTCGACCCCGGTGACGGCGTCGGGCGGACGCTGGTCCGCCGCTACCTGGCGGCGTTCGGCCCGGCGGCCACGGCGGACCTGCGCGCCTGGTCCGGCCTGGCCGGGCTGCCGGCCGCGGTGAAGGCGGTGCGCGAGGAGCTGGTGGCCTTCCGCGACGAGCGGGGCCGCGAGCTGCTCGACCTGCCGGACGCACCCCGGCCGGACCCGGCCACCCCGGCACCGGCGCGGTTCCTGCCGGCGTTCGACAACGCGATCCTCGGCTACGACGACCGCACCCGCATCATCGACGACGCCCACCGCGGGCTGTCGGTGGCGGGCGAGCGCGTGGTCCTGGTGGACGGCCGGGTCTCGGCGACCTGGACGGTGGCGGAGCAAACGGTGGTGGTCCACCCGCTGCGGCGGCTGACCGGGCCCGAACGCGACGAGGTCACGGCGGAGGGAAGCGAGCTGGCCGCTTTCTTGAGCGACGGCGAAAGCGACCGGGTGCGGCTGGAAGCGGACTGAGGCGGCCGGGCGGCCGCCGAAGACAGCCGACAGCGCGACGGCCCGGCGGCGGAGCGCGGTCCGTGGGCACGGTCGCCTCGGTGGCGAACGCGGCGGAACCGGCTGAGCTACCCCACCGCGCGCGTGAAGCGGTCCGCCACTTCGCGCAGTCGTTCCACCAGCCCGGGCGGCGCCTCCTCGATCACGAAGTCGTACCCGAGCCGGGCCAGGTGGTACGGCACCGCGTCCAGGTCGTTCGCCCCGGTGCTCAACCGGCAGCTGGCCTCGTCGATCTCCTCCACCACGCCCGCGGTCGGCGGGACGCGGCGGGCCAGCGCGGCCGCCGGGGCGGCCACCCGCACGACCAGCCGGTGCGAATAGGGCGCGGTCGAGAGCTGCCGCGAGACGTACTCCGCCAGGTCCGGCTCGGGCGGCTCGCGCGGGGTGAAGCGGAAGCCCACCACCGGCACCGCGGCGATCCGGTCCGCACGGAACGTGCGCCAGTCCGCGCGGTCGAGGTCGAAGGCGACCAGGTACCAGCGGCGGCCCGTGTGGACCAGCCGCAGCGGCTCGACCGACCGCTGCGTCACGGTGCCGGCGCGGTCGCCGTAGCCGAAGCGCAGGCGCTCGTGGTCGCGGCAGGCCGCCGCGACCGTGGTCAGCACCTCGGCGTCCACCGTCGGGCCTGCCCCGGGCAGCGACACCGTCGCCGCCTGCAGGGCGCCCACGCGGGGCCGCAGCCGGGCGGGCAGCACCTGCTCCAGCTTCGCCAGCGCCCGCACCGACGTCTCCTCGATGCCGCTGACCGTCCCGCTCGCCGCCGTGCGCAAGCCGACCGCGACCGCCACCGCCTCGTCGTCGTCCAGCAGCAACGGCGGCAGCGCCGCGCCCGCACCCAGCCGGTAGCCACCCGCCACCCCCGGCGTCGCGTGCACCGGGTAGCCGAGGGACCGCAGCCGCTCGACGTCGCGGCGGACCGTGCGGACGTCGACCTCGAGGCGGGCCGCGAGCTCGGCGCCCGGCCAGTCCCGGCGCGCCTGCAGTAGCGACAGCAGCCTGAGCAGTCGCTCCGAAGTGCCGTACATGGCACGCAGTGTGCCAGACATCGCGGACAGGGGCTGTCCGCGATCCGCCGGAAGGTGCAGTCACGCCGCCAAACCCTTGCCAGGCACCACCCCGGCCGGAAAGAGTGACGCATGCCGATCGACCCGCACACCCTGCTCGCCGTCGCCCGTGAAGAAGCCGAGCGGGGCAAGGCCGAAGGCGGGGTGCCGATCGGGGCCGCGCTGTTCGACTCCGCCGGCACGCTCCTGGGCCGCGGGCACAACCGGCGGGTCCAGGACGGCGACCCGTCGATGCACGCCGAGACCGCGGCGTTCCGCAACGCCGGCCGCCGCCCGCACTACCGCGACACGATCATGGTCACCACCCTTTCGCCGTGCTGGTACTGCTCCGGGCTCGTCCGTCAGTTCGGTATCGGGCACGTCGTCATCGGTGAGGCCGAGACGTTCCACGGCGGTCACGACTGGCTCGCCGGGCTGGGGGTGCGGATCACCCTGCTCGACGATCCCGGCTGCACCGCGCTGATGACGGAGTTCATCGCCGCCCGCCCGGACCTGTGGTTCGAGGACATCGGGGTCGAGAAGTCCGAACAGGACAGTGTGTGACAGGAGCCGGCATGCCGTCATCCGTTCCGCTCGTGGACCTTTCGCCGTGGTTCGCGGGCACGTCCGAGGGCCGGGCCGAGGTGGCGGCCCGGATCGACCACGCGCTGCGCGAGTCCGGCTTCCTGCTGGTCACCGGGCACGGCGTCCCGGACGAGCTGCGCCACCGGACGCGTGAGCTGGCGCGGGAGTTCTTCGCGCTGCCCGAGGACGTCAAGCAGCGCTACGCCGTCACGGTCGGCGGCCGCGGCTGGCTGCCGCCGGGGGTCGAGGCCAACGGCTACGCGGAGGGCACCGAGACACCGCCGGACCTCAAGGAGTCCTACTCGGCGGGCGCGGACACCCGGACCGGCGTCGCCGAGGTCGACGGGTTCTGGTTCCAGCCGAACGTCTGGCCGCACGAGGTGCCCGGACTGGGCGAGGCGGCCACCGAGTACATGCGCCGGATGCGGGCGCTGGCCGACCACCTGCTGGAGATCTTCGCCGCCGCGCTCGGCCTCGCCCAGAGCCACTTCACCCGGCACACCGGGCACCCCACGTACACGTTCAACATCAACTGGTACCCGCCGCTGACCCGGGTCGGCCCGCCGGCGCCCGACCAGTTCCGGATCGGCCCGCACACCGACTTCGGCACGGTCACCGTGCTCGACCGCCAGGCCGGCGTCGGCGGCCTGCAGGTCTGCACGGCCGACGGCGAGTGGGAGGACGCGCCGTTCCACCCGGAGGCGTTCACGGTGAACATCGGCGACCTGATGGCCCGCTGGACGGGCGACCGCTGGCGCTCCACTCGCCACCGCGTGCTGCCCCCGGCCGCGACGGCACCGGACGAGGACCTCGTGTCGCTGATCTTCTTCTACGAAACCGATCACGACGCGCGGATCACGTCACTGGCGCCGCCGCTGGGCACCCGGACTTACCCCGAGGTGATCGCGTCGCAGTACCTCAAGGAGAAACTGGACGCGATCACCATGAGTTGATTCAGTCGCAGATCTGCCGGGCGATCGCGGCCGGGACTTCCTCGCAGATCTGCCCGGTGCCGCCGTGCAGCATCACCCATTTCCCGTTCTGGTTGGCGAACAGCATGCGGCCGCCGTCGATTTCGTTGGTGAAATGCGCGAACGCCCACGGCGCGGCGCATTTGATGCGCTGGAGACCGCGGCTGTCCACCGCCAGCGCCTCGGACGCCTTCTTGTTCGCCTTGAACGCGGCTTCCAGCGTGGCCTTGGTCGCCGAGGCACAAGCGTTCGCCGTCGTGCTCGCCGTGGCCGGCGCCGGCTCCGCCACCTGCACCGGAGCGGCTGCCTTGGTGGCTGTCGTCGCCGTCACCGTCGTGGCCGGTGCCGTCGGCGTGGCTCCGCCGGCGGTCGCCGGATCCTGCCGGCCGCTGCAGGCCGAAAGGAAGAATGCCGCCGCAACGGCGGTTCCGGCCCACGCGAAGCAACCCCTCGAATACATTTGTTTTCCCCCTGCGTCATCGACGGCCCCTCACCGTCTGCACAGCCATCAAGACGCCACGGGCGATTGCCGGTTGCCCGCCTTTCCTCACGGAAAGGTCACGGCTCCGGCTCGGCGCAGACCGTCCGGTTCCGGCCCGCCGCCTTCGCGCGCAGCAACGCCGTCTCCGCCGCCAGCAGGGCGTCGTCGAGCCCGGCCGCGCAGCCCGCCACGCCGATCGACACCGTCACCCCGACGAACTGCGGGCCGTCACCCGAAGCCTTCAGCGCCACCAGTGTCGAGGCGATGCGCAGCCGGATGCGTTCGGCGATCGCCATCGCGTCGAAGGCGCCGGTGCCGGGCAGCAGCACGGCGAACTCCTCGCCGCCGGAGCGGCCGACCAGGTCCGCCGAGCGGACCTCGTCGCGGAGGGTGCCGGCGACCGCGCGCAGGACGGCGTCGCCGATGCGGACGCCGTAGCGGTCGTTGAGGAGGCGGAAGTGGTCGAGGTCGAGCACCAGCACGGCCGGGCCGGGACCGTGGCCGCCGAGGCGGTCCAGCCGGGCTTCGGCGGCGCCGCGCCAGGACGCGGCGGTCAGCACGCCGGTGCCGGGATCGAGGGTGACGTGGTCGCGGCGGCCGGCCCCCAGCCCGCCGCGGTGCAGCACGACGGTGGCGCCGGCCAGCACCGGGACCAGCAGCGGCGCGGCGACGGCGGCCCAGGCGAGCGGGAGGCCGAACGCCGTCATCGCGGCGTCGAAGGCGTGTCCCGGCCCGGCTTCGCGCGGCCGGCGGGGCCCGTCGGCGCCGGTCACGAGCGCGGCGTTGACCGCGAGGAACACCAGCCCGGCGGCGGTGAGCAGGAGGACGGTCCGGCCGTCGAGGACCCCGCCGAGCGGCCGGACGCGGGTCGCGGCGAGGAAGGCACCGGCGGCGAGCCCGGCCAGCGCCGTCGCCGCGACGCCGAACACCTGCCGGTGGACGGGTTTTCTGCGGACCCGGAACCACTGGTGCAGTGCCGAGAGCACCACCAGCGCGGCCGCCAGTGCGGGCCGGAGCACGAGCACCCCGGCGAAGATCCACGGTGTGTCGACGCCGGGTCCGAGGAGGGTGTCCTCGCGGTGGCGTTCCACCGGCCGCGCGAGCTCCGCCGACACCAGCATCCCACCCGCGAGCAGCGCGAACGGCGGCAGCAGCGCGGCGAGCGGCGGGAACCGGACGGCGGCGAGCACGACGGCGGCGACGGCGAGGGCGTCGACCCCGACGAAGTAGCAGACCTGGCCGCGGCGCGGCAGCCGCCACAGCGCCCAGCGCCGCAGGGCCCAGCGTTGCGGGAGGAGGGCGGGCAGGAACCGGCCCGGGCGGCGTCCCCCGCCGGCGGCGACCGTGGAATCCCCCACCATCTCGGCAAAGTAGCCGGAATGCGGGCCCGTGTCACTCCGCCTTCAGGGGAATTTAACAACGCTGACCGAGACGGTCGCCGTCGGTCATTTTCCGACCGGTGGAGGGTTGACACACATTATTGGTCTAGTCCACTGTGTGGTGGCACACAGCACTCCTCCCGGGTTGATCCCGCCGCCTCAAACCGGAGGTGCTCCACCGGCACGTATGGAGGACCCCCATGAAATCAGTGCGCCGTCTCCTCACCCTCGCGGCCGCGGCTTCGGCCGCGCTGGCGACGACGGTCGGGCTCGCCCCGCAGGCCATGGCCGCGGTCGACCCCGTGCTCGCCTCGCCGTACCTGTACCAGTGGGGCGGGCAGACCAGCCCGACCGCCGCGATGTCCGCGACCGGCGTGAAAGCGTTTACGCTCGCCTTCGTCCTGTCCGACGGCACCTGCAACCCGAAGTGGGACGGCAGCCGGTCGCTGACCGGCTCGGACAAGACGATGATCCAGAACATCCGCAACGCGGGCGGGGACGTCATCCCCTCCTTCGGCGGCTGGTCCGGCACCAAACTGGGCTCGAAGTGCACGTCGGCCTCCGCGCTGGCGGGTGCCTACCAGAAGGTGATCGACGCCTACGGCCTCAAGGCGATCGACCTCGACATCGAGAACACCGACGAGTTCCAGAACAACACCGTGCAGGACCGGATCTTGGGCGCGGTCAAGCTGACCAAGCAGAAGAACCCGAACCTGAAGGTCGTCATCACCATCGGCACCACCACGACCGGCCCGGACTCGTGGGGCAAGCGCCTGATCAACCAGGCCAAGGCGATCGGCGCGCCGGTCGACGTCTGGTCGGTCATGCCGTTCGACTTCTCCAGCGGCGGTGACATGGCCGCGCTGACGAAGTCCGCGGTCGACGGGCTGAAGAACCAGCTCAAGACCACCTTCGGCTGGAGCGACGACACCGCCTACCGGCACAGCGGCCTCTCCTCGATGAACGGCAAGACCGACAACGCGGGCGAGACGGTCACGGTGGCGAACTTCAACTCCATCCGCGGCTACGCGGCGAGCCACCACCTGGCCCGCTTCACGTTCTGGGCCACCAACCGCGACTGCAGCGGCGGTGGCGAGTGCAGCGGCATCTCCCAGGACAAGTACGCGTTCACCAAGATCGTCGCCAGCTACACCGGCTGACGTCCCGGACCCGTAGTGGGGCTGTCGGGGGCCCTCTCACCGGCATCGGGGTCGGTGAGGGGGCCTTCGCGGGGGCTGGCCGTCAGCGCGGAAGCCCGCGGCTCACGAACTGTCACACGGCCGCAATCTGGGTCACCTACCGTCTTCGCATGACGAGCACCGAAGCGGCCGGCTACCGCGACAAAGTCGTGGCCGTCGAGCCCGGCGGGATCGAACCCGTCGCCGACGCCGACCGGCACGGACGGCCGCGGCAGCTGGCCTGGACCTGGGCCTCGCCCAACCTCGAGTTCGCCACCGTCTTCGTCGGCGTCCTCGCCGTCACCGCCTTCGGGCTCTCCTTCACCCAAGCCGCGCTCGCCGCCGTCGTCGGGAACGGGCTCGGCGCGCTGGCGCACGGTGTCCTGTCCGCGCGCGGCCCGCGCTACGGCGTGCCGCAGATGGTTCTCGGGCGGGCCGCGTTCGGGTACCGCGGCAACCTGCTGCCGGCCGCGCTGATGTCGGTGATGGCCGGCATCGGCTGGTTCGCCGTCAACAGCGTCAGCGGCGCCTTCGCGCTGACCAGCCTGACCGGGCTGCCCGTGCTCGCGTGCCTCGTGCTCGTCGTCGCGGTGCAGATCGTGATCGCCTTCTTCGGGCACAACCTCGTCCAGGCGTACGAAAAGTACGTCTTCGCCGTCCTGGCCGTCGTGTTCGCCGTCGCGAGCGTCGTCGTCTTCACGAAGGCCGGGCCCACCGCGAACGAAGGCAGCCCCGGCGGGTTCCTCCTCGCCGTCGGCACCGCGTTCGGCTACACGGCAGGCTGGAACCCGTACGCCGCCGACTACACGCGCTACCTGCCGAAGACCGCGTCGAAACGCGCGATCGGCCTGTACGCCGGCGGCGGAATGTTTCTCTCCACCACCGTCCTGATGCTCGCCGGCGCCGCCTCGGCGACCATCGGCGGCCCGGCCGACGCCAACCCGGCGACGGCGTTCACCGGGCACCTGCCCGGCTTCCTCGCCGCCGCGACGCTGCTCGCCATCACGCTCGGCGCGGTCGCCGCGAACGTCCTGAACGTCTACTCGGGAGCGCTGGCCTTCCTCGCCCTCGGCGTCCGGCTGCCGCTGGCCTGGCGCCGAGCGGTCGTCGCGGTGGCCTTCGGCGCGGTCGGGTTCGTGCTGGCCTGGCTCGGGCTCGCCGACGCCGGACACGCCTACGAGAACTTCCTGCTGGTCATCGCCTACTGGATCGGCCCGTGGCTCGGCGTGCTGCTGGCCGATCACCACCTCCGCCGCGGCACCGGCTTCGGCGACCTGCTCGCCGACCGGAGCCATCGCAACACCGCCGGGTTCACCGCGTTCCTCGTCGGGCTGGTGGTGTCCGTGGGCCTGTTCGCGAACCAGGCGCTCTACACCGGGCCGATTCCGAAAGCGGTTCCCGGCACCGGCGATCTGACCTTCGCCGCCGGTTTCGCCCTCGCCGCCGGCACGTACCTCCTGCTCCGCCGTCAGCGCACCGGCACGCCGGAGGCGTACCCACCTCCGCAGTAATACGGATAGCACCCGTAGTACGGCGGCGGGTTCCAGGTGGGCGGCGGCGTGCGCGTCTTCGTCGTCGGGGACGGCGGCGGCAGGTCGACCGTGACCGTCGGGGTCGGCGTCGGGCTCGGCGTCGGGCGCGCGTGCATCACCACCGGCGACGGCGTGGTGGTCTCGGTCGGGACGGCGGCGAGCGCGGTCGACGTCGGCACCGCGGTGGCCGGCTGCAGCTGCGGGAACTGCCGGTCGCCGGGAACCGCGTCCGGCCGGGTCGCGAGCACGATCACCAGCCCGCCCAGCACGACGACGACCGCCGAAGCCAGCGCCACCCGCGCCACCCCGCGTGCCCCGGCTTCGGGCTCGCCACCCCGGCGCGCGGCCAGCTCGGCCGCCCGCGAACCCGGTTTGCGCGGGCGCGTCCCGGTCTGCCTGAGCAGCTCGTCGACCGTGACCCGGTCCCGCCGCCTGCGCGCACTGCGCGTCATGCACGACCTCCACCCGCTACACCCGCCGCCACGTCCACCGGCGGCGGCCTGATCCCGGTGGATAGTAGAAACCGTTGCGGGCATTTGTAAACGCGCTGATCGCCGCGGTCTCGTTACCGTCTCGAGACATCCGGATCGGGTTCCCGGCCGTAGCCGTCAACGAGCCGCGAACCGCCGCCGCAACCCCGCCACGCGGCGCGTCACCGGCGCGAACTCCGGCAGCTTCAGCACCGCCAGCAACCCGAACGGCACGGCCATCCCGAGCAGCCCCTGCACCGGCAGCTTCACCCACGCCCCGGGGATGACCCCGAGCGACGCCGGCACGGCGTGCCCCGCCAGCACCGCCGCGACCACGCCGAGCCCGCTCACCGAAAGCGTGATCAGCCCGACCCGCAGCGACCGCTTGCTGCGCAGGTGCCCGAGCCGGACCCACAGCCAGACCTGGCCGAGCACCGCCCCGACCACGAACCCGGCCCCGTTGACCAGCATCACGCCGTAGACCACGTGCTCGCCGTCGAGCAGGCCGCGGCAGAGCAGCAGCAGCGGGATCTTCACCGCCGTCATCACCAGCATGATCAGCGTCGGCGTGCGGGCGTCCTTCATCGCGTAGAACACCCGCAGCTGCAGCATCACCAGCGCGAACGGCAGCAGCCCGACCGCCGACACGGCCAGGGTCTGACCGAGCCGTTCGGCGTCTTCGAGGGTGCCGCGGCCCCAGGTGAAGATCGCGATGCCGATCGGCGTGCCGACCACCGCCAGCACCGCCGAGATCGGCACGAAGAGGACCGTCGAGATGCGGGAGGCGAGCGAGAGGTCACCGACGAGCGAGACCGTGTCGCCGTCCGCGGCCGCGCGGCTCATCCGGGGCATCAGCGCCGTCAGGAGCGAGACGCCGAGGATGCCGTACGGGAGCTGGAACAGCAGGGACGCGTAGCTGTAGGCCGTGACGCCGCCGCTGTTGCCGCCGGTCAGCACCCGGGTGGTGATCACGAATCCGACGTGGCTGACCACGACGTAACCGAGGATCCACGCGGCGAGCCCGCCGAACTCCCTGATCCGCGGGTCGAAGCCCCAGCGCCAGCGGAACCGGAACCCGGTGCGCAGCAACGCCGGGATCAGCACGACGGCCTGCGCGACGATGCCGAGCGTGGTGCCGAGGCCAAGCACGAGCAGCTTCGGATCGCTCATCCGCACCGGGTCGAGGGTCAGCTCCCCCGGTACGACGGCGAACACGACGAGCGTGCCGGTGACCACGACGTTGTTCAGCACCGGCGCCCAGGCCGGCGGGCCGAAGACGTTCTGCGCGTTGAGGATGGCCGACAGCAGCGCGAACAGGCCGTAGAAGAGGATCTGCGGCAGCAGCAGGTACGCCAGCGCGGTGGTCAGCGCCGGGTTCGCGGTCGGGGACGATTTGTCGACGTAGAGGGCGGTGAACAGCGGCGCGATCGCCACCGCGACGGCCGTGCCGACCACGAGCAGCACCAGTGCCATGGTGATCAGCCGCTGCGTGTAGGCGCGGCCGCCGTCCGGGTCGTCGTGCGAGCGGACCAGCAGCGGCACCACGACGCTGGCCAGGACACCGCCGAACAGCAGCTCGAAGACGATGTTGGGCAGGGTGTTCGCGACGGTGAAGGAGTCGTTGACCACCCCGGTCCCGACCACGGCGGCGAGCAGCAGCTTCGCGACGAACCCGGTGACCCGGCTGACGGCGGAGGCGACCGCCATCCGCCCGCTGGACCGGGCCAGCGACGAGCCGGCACCCTCCCCACGCCCGGCGCTGACCGGCGACGCGGGCGGCCGCGCGACGATCTGGCCGGCGAACTCGTCGTACGGCCGCCGCGAAACGTCGAGGTCACGGGTCGGCCAGTGCGGGCCACGCAGCTCGCTCGGGAGGAAGACCGTCGCCTCGTCGTCCACCGGTGGTGGGTGCTCCGCCATGGGGACAAGCCTGCCAGGTCGGGGTCACGCACGGGAGTCCGAACACTTGTTCGACCCGGCGACGCTCGGTGACGCTCAGGCGGCGGCGGTGATCTCCAGCGCGGCCCGCCCGGCCTCGGTCAGCTCGGCGGCCACGCGCCCGGTGCCGCCTTCGACGGCGGGCCGCAGGTAGCCGCCGTGGGCGAGGGCGTGCGCGGTGACCTGATCGCAACAGGCGAATCCGTCGATGAAGAGATCGGGCTCGCAGCTGCACGACATCTGCGCGCGACCCGCGGCCACCGCCTTCAGCATCGCCATTGCGCGGTGGGTGAGCTCGACTCGTGAACCGGACACCGGGATCGCCTTCCTCGTTCGTCGCTACACCGGGTTATTCGCCCGATGGGCCGATTGTGTTACTTACGGCACTATGACGTTTGAGGGGTGGGTCGGGTTCCGTTACTCTTCCCTCTCGGCGACTTGCTCCTCTGCCGGGGTTCGGCTGAAGGAGACTCGCGAGTCTGCCGTGGCTCAGCTGCAAGAGACTGCCGAGTCTGCCGGGGTTCTCGGGCTTGTCCTCGCCGGACGGGCAGGCTCTGGGATGGCCCCTGGCTCTCGTTGTCGGGTCGCCTTGAGTGGGTGGGCCGCGGGAGGTCATCCCGTCGCCTGATTGAGGCCTATCACTTTGAGCCGGGCCCGCAAGCTTGCGTTGTCTTGTCGCCTTGCGCTGCTGGTTGCGGGCCCGGCTCAAAGTGATTTTGGGGCCTCAGGCGACGGGATGACCTCGCCGCTCCTTTGGCTGGTTGGCTCAGGCCAACCGGAGCTCCAGCGTCTTTGCCCACTCTCGGACGATCTGGCGTCTTCTGCGGGTGTCATCCGTCAACAGGTTCGCCAAGCCCAGGCCTCTGGCAAGGTCCAGTGTTGCCTGGACCAGCTCTCGTACCCCGGGCTTCGACTCGTCCACTCCCAGGAGTTCCACCGTTACCCGGTGGGCCTCGCGGCCCACCCGGGCCTCCAGGGGGACCAGCACGTCACGTAGGGCTTCGTCGGTCGCCGCCACTGACCACAGCTGCAGGGCCGCTCGGAACAGGGGGCCCGTGTACAAGTTCAGGACCATTTCGACCACTCGCTCGATGCGGGATGCTCCGCTCGGGAGGTCGGCCGCCTGGGCTCGGAGCTCGTCGATCTGGGCCTCACCCAGGAGGTCCACCGCCGCCACCACCAGGTCCTCTCGGGCCGGGAAGTGGTGCTGGGCCGCTCCTCGGGAGACGCCCGCTCGCTCGGCGATCCCGGCCACCGTCACGCCGTGCCAGCCTCGCTCGCCGAAGCTGTCCAGGGCCGCTTCGATCAAGCGGCGCCTTGTTGTCCGGCTGCGCTCCTGCTGGGGTTCGCGGATGCCCGTCAAGCGCGTTCCACCCAGAAGTCGAGCTGGAGGTCTTCCTCCGCCGTGTCGCCGATGCGGTACTTCGCGAAGTCGGTGACGCCTTCGGCCCTCAATACCTCGTCGTCGAGGAAGAAGTTCCCGGTCGCTTCGCGGCTCGGCTTCGTCAGGATTGCGTGAGCCGCGTCGGCCATGATCTCCGGTGTCCTGCTTCGGGACGCCAGCTCCGCCCCCACCACGTTGCGGATCGCCGCCGTGTCGATCGTTGTCCGGGGCCACAGGGAGTTGGCCGCGATGCCGTCCTTCTTCAGCTCGGCCGCCAGGCCTACCGTCACCAAGCTCATCGAGTACTTGGCGATGCTGTACGCGAGGTGGCCCGCGGTGAACCACTTCTCGTCGAGGCTGATCGGCGGGGACAGCGTGAGGATGTGCGGGTTCGCCGACCGGCGGAGGTGGGGGATGGCCAGTTTGGACAGCAGGAACGTCCCGCGGGCGTTGATGTCCTGCATCAGGTCGTACCGCTTCATGCTGACCTGCTCGGTCGGGGTCAGGTCGATCGCGCTCGCGTTGTTGACCACCACATCGATGCCGCCGAACCGCTCGACCGTCTTCGCCACCGCCTCCGCGACACCGTCGTCGTCGCGGACGTCGCCGACCAGCGGCAGTGCGTGGCCGCCCGCCTTTTCGATCGCCTCGGCCGCCGTGTGGATCGTGCCGGGCAGTTTCGGGTGGGGCTCGGCCGTCTTCGCCAGGAGTGCCACGTTCGCGCCGTCGGCCGCCGCGCGGAGGGCTATTGCCTCGCCTATTCCGCGGCTTCCGCCCGACATCAGGATCGTCTTTCCCGCCAAGGTAGCCAAAGTGACCCTCCTAGTAGGACTTCGGGAGGCCGAGGCTGTGCTGGCCGACGAAGTTGAGCACCATCTCGCGGCTGACCGGGGCGATCCGGCCCAGCCGCACCGCCGTGACCAGCGTGCCGAGGCCGTATTCGGTGGCCAGGCCGTTGCCGCCGTGGGTCTGGACGGCCTGGTCCGTCGCGCGGATCGCGACTTCGGCAGCGGCGTACTTGGCCATGTTGGCCGACTCCCCCGCGCCGAAGTCGTCGCCCGAGTCGTAGAGCGACGCCGCCTTCTGCGTCATCAGCTTCGCGAGCTCCAGCTCGATCTTGATCTCGGCCAGGGGGTGCGCGAGGCCCTGGTGCGTGCCGATCGGCGCGCCCCAGACCTTCCGCTCGTTGGCGTAGCCCACGGCCTTGGCCAGCGCGTACCGGGCGATGCCGAGCGAGAACGACGCCCCCATGATGCGTTCCGGGTTCAGGCCCGCGAACAGCTGCGCGATCGCCGCGTCCTCCTCGCCGACCAGCGCCTCGGCCGGGAGCTTGACGTCGTCGAGGAACAGCGAAAACTGGTTCTCCGGCGCGACGATGTCCATCGGGATCTTCGTGTGCTCGAAGCCTTCGGTGTTCGTCGGGAGGATGAACAGCGCCGGCTTGAGGCGGCCGGTCTTCGCGTCCTCGGTGCGGCCGACGACGAGCACCGCGTCGGCCTCGTCGACGCCGGAGATGTACACCTTGCGGCCGTTGAGGACCCAGCCGCCGGAGTCCCGCCGCGCGGTGGTGGTGATCTTGTGCGAGTTCGACCCGGCGTCCGGCTCGGTGATCGCGAAGACCATCCGCTTGCTGCCGTCGGCGATGCCGGGCAGCCACTGCTTCTTCTGCTCGTCGGTGCCGAAGCGGGAGATCACCGTGCCGCAGATGGCCGGCGAGACCACCATGAGCAGCAGCGGCGAGCCCGCGGCGGCGAGTTCTTCGAGCACCGCGGCGAGGTCGGCGATGCCCGCGCCCCCGCCGCCGTACTCCTCCGGGATGTTGACGCCGAGGTAGCCCAGCCGCCCGGCCTCGTCCCAGAGCTCGTGGGTCTTCTCGTCCGCGCGGGCCTTGCGGGCGTAGTACTCGTGCCCGTACTTGGCGCCCAGCTCGGCGACGGCCTTGCGAAGCGCGATCCGCTCCTCCGGCTCGATGAAGTTCATCGCGTTCATTCTGCTTCTCCCACCACCGCGAGGATCGTGCCCACTTCGACCTGCTGTCCCACTGTCACCGGCAGTTCCGCCACCACGCCGTCGGCGGGGGCGGCGATCCGGTGTTCCATCTTCATCGCTTCGAGCCACAGCAGCGGGTCGCCCGCCTTCACCGGGTCCCCGGCCTGCACGGCAAGCCGCACGACGGTGCCGGGCATCGGCGCGACCAGCGACCCGGCGGCCAGAGCCGCGTCCGGGTCGGCGAACCGCGGCTCGGCCTCGAGCGCCACCGAGCCGAGCGCGGAGTCCACATAGGACACACCGTCGTGGCGGGCGACGTCGAAAGTGCGCCGCACGCCGTTCACCTCGAGCACGACCCGGCCCGGCTCGGCGCTCACCAAACCGGCCTCGAACCCGTCGGCCCTCAGTCCGTCGCGAGTCAGCGAGTAGACCACTTCGTACTCGCGATCGGCCACCGTGAAGACCTTGCGCTGCCCGGCCGAACGGACGTTGCGCCAGCCGCTGGGCAAACGGCCCTGCGTGGTGGCTCGCGCCCGGTTGGCCGCCGCGTCCGCGAGGGCCGCGGCGAGGGCGGACAGCCGTTCGGTGTCGGGCGTGGCCAGCGGCGCGGCGAGGGTGTCGAGGCCGTGGCGGTCGAAGAACGCCGTGTCGGTCTCGCCGGCCAAGAAGGCTTCGTGGCGCAGGATGTTCACCAGGAGGTCGCGGTTGGTGACGACGCCGTGGATCTTCGTCGCCGCCAGGGCCTTGGCGAGCCGGCGGGCCGCCTCGGCGCGGGTCGGGGCCCAGGTGATCACCTTGGCCAGCATCGGGTCGTAGTGGACGCCCACCACCGAGCCGGTCTCGAAGCCGGAGTCGAGCCGCAGGCCGGGGCCGTGGGTGAACGACCGGTCCGCATCGGGCACCGCGAACGTGTGGAGCGTGCCGCTCTGCGGCTGCCAGTTCGCGGCCGGGTCTTCGGCGTAGAGCCGGACCTCGATGGAGTGGCCCACCGTGGGCGGCGGGTCGGCCGGCAGGCGCTCGCCCTCGGCGATCCGCAGCTGCAGGGCGACCAGGTCGAGGCCGGTGACGTTCTCGGTGACCGGGTGCTCGACCTGCAGCCGGGTGTTCATCTCGAGGAAGTAGAACCGGCCGTCCGGCCCGGCGAGGAACTCGACCGTGCCCGCGCCGACGTAGTCGATCGCCTCGGCCGCCTTGCGCGCGGCGTCGAACAGCTCCTCGCGCATGGCCGCGTCGACGAACGGCGAGGGCGCTTCCTCGACGACCTTCTGGTGCCGGCGCTGGATCGAGCACTCCCGCTCCCCCACCGCCCAGACCGTGCCGTGGGTGTCGGCCAGCACCTGGACCTCGATGTGCCGCCCGGTCTCCAGGTACCGCTCGCAGAACACGGTCGGGTCGCCGAACGCGGACCCGGCCTCGGCGCTCGCGCCTTCCACCGCTTCGGCCAGCTCGTCGAGCGAACGCACCACGCGCATGCCGCGGCCGCCGCCGCCGGCCGACGCCTTGACCAGCAACGGCAGGTCGGCTTCGGTGACCGAGTCCGGGTCCAGTTCGGACAGCACCGGGACGCCCGCGGCGGCCATCAGCCGCTTGGACTCCACTTTGGAACCCATGGTCTCGATGGCCTCCGGCGGCGGCCCGACCCACGTGAGTCCCGCGTCGAGCACGGCTCGCGCGAAGGCGGCGTTCTCGGACAGGAAGCCGTAACCGGGGTGGACGGCGTCGGCGCCGGTTTCGGCCGCGGCCTTGACCAGCAGTTCGGCCCGCAGGTACGTCTCGGCCGGTGCGTTGCCGGGCAGCCGGACGGCCGCGTCGGCTTCGAGGGCGTGCGGCGCGGCGGCATCGGCGTCGGAGAACACCGCGACCGTGCCGATCCCGGCGTCGCGGCAGGTGCGGAAGACGCGGCGGGCGATCTCGCCGCGGTTGGCGACCAGCAGGTTCTGGATCATCGCTCGCTCACATCCGGAAGACGCCGAAGCCCTCGGCGCCCTTCACTGGTCCATTGTGGATCGCGGACAGGCTCAGGCCCAGCACGGTACGGGTGTCGCGCGGGTCGATGATGCCGTCGTCGTAGAGCATGCCGGAGAGGAACATCGGCATCGACTCGGCTTCGATCTGCCCCTCGACCATGGCCCGCATGGCCTTGTCGTGCTCCTCGTTGTACTCCTGGCCACGGCTCTCGGCGGCCGCGCGAGCCACGATCGACAGCACGCCGGCCAGCTGGGCCGGGCCCATCACCGCGGACTTCGCGCTCGGCCAGGCGAACAGGAACCGGGGATCGTAGGCACGGCCGCACATGCCGTAGTGGCCGGCGCCGTATGACGCTCCCATGAGGACGGACAGGTGCGGCACCTTCGAGTTCGACACCGCGTTGATCATCATCGCGCCGTGCTTGATGATCCCGCTCTGCTCGTACTCCTTGCCGACCATGTAGCCGGTCGTGTTGTGCAGGAACACCAGCGGCGTGTGGATCTGGTTGGCCAGCTGGATGAACTGCGCGGCCTTCTGCGACTCCTCGCCGAACAGCACGCCCTGCGCGTTCGCGAGGACGCCGACCGGGTAGCCGTGGATGCTCGCCCAGCCGGTGACCAGGCTCGACCCGTACAGCGGCTTGAACTCGTCGAAGTCGGAGCCGTCGACGACGCGGGCGATGACCTCGCGCGGGTCGAACGGCACCTTGAGGTCGGTCGGCACGATGCCGAGCAGGTCCTCGGCGTCGTACAGCGGCTCGGCGTAGTCCGGCTTGGGCGTCGGCCCCTGCTTGGTCCAGTTCAGCCGCTTGACGATGTTCCGGCCGAGGCGGATCGCGTCGGCCTCGTCGACGGCCAGGTAGTCGGCCAGGCCCGACGTCCGCGCGTGCATCTCGGCGCCGCCGAGCGACTCGTCGTCGGACTCCTCGCCGGTGGCCATCTTGACCAGCGGCGGCCCGCCGAGGAACACCTTGGCGCGCTCCTTGACCATCACGACGTAGTCCGACATGCCCGGCAGGTACGCCCCGCCCGCGGTCGAGTTGCCGAAGACCAGCGCGATCGTCGGGCAGCCCGCGGCCGAGGCCCGCGTGATGTCGCGGAAGATCCGGCCGCCGGGGATGAAGATCTCCTTCTGCGTCGGCAGGTCGGCGCCGCCGGACTCGACCAGGTTGATCGACGGCAGCCGGTTCTGCGCGGCGATGTCCGCGGCCCGGAAGCTCTTCTTGGTCGTCCACGGGTTGCTCGCGCCGCCCTTGACCGTCGGGTCGCTGGCCGAGATCAGGCACTCGACGCCTTCGACCACGCCGATGCCGGTGACCAGGCTCGCGCCGACGCGGTAGTCGGTGCCCCAGGCCGCCAGCGGCGACAGCTCCAGGAACGGCGAGTCCTCGTCGAGCAGCAGCTCGACGCGTTCCCGCGCGAGGAGCTTGCCGCGCTTGCGGTGCCGTTCGACGTACTTCTCGCCGCCGCCGGCCACGGCCTTGGCGTGCTCGGCGTCGATCTCGGCGAGCTTCTCCAGCATCGCCTCGCGGTTCGCGCCGAACTCGGCGGCCCGCGTGTCCACTGTGGACCTCAGAGCAGTCACGAGGTGTATCCCAATCGCTTCGCGGCCAGGCCGGTGAGGATCTCGGTGGTGCCGCCGCCGATGCCGAGGATCCGGACGTCGCGGTAGTGGCGCTCCACTTCGGACTCGCGCATGTAGCCGAGCCCGCCGTGCAGCTGGACGGCCTCGTTGACCACCCATTCGGCGGCCTCGACGGCGGTGTTCTTGGCGAAACAGGCTTCGGCGATGACTTCCTCGCCCGAGACGTGCCGGATCGCGGCCTGCCGGGTGTAGGTGCGGGCCACGTCGACCTTCCGCGCCATCTCGGTGAGCTTGTGCTGGACGACCTGCCGCGAGATGAGCGGGCGGCCGAACGTCTCGCGCAGCCGGCACCAGTCCAGCGTCAGGTCGAGCGCCCGCTGGGCGTGCGCGTAGGCCTGCACGGCCAGCGACAGCCGTTCGGTGACGAACTGGGTGGCCACCTGCGCGAAGCCGCTGTTCTCGGCCCCCACCAGGTTTTCCGACGGCACCCGGACGTCCACGTAGGACAGCTCGGCGGTGTCGGAGCAGAGCCAGCCCATCTTGTCGAGCTTGCGGCTCACGGTGAACCCGGGTGTGCCGCGTTCGACGACGATCAGCGAAAGCCCGTGCGCGCCGTCGCCGCCGGTGCGGACCACGGTCGTCACGAAGTCCGCGCGGCAGCCGGAGGTGATGAACGTCTTGGCGCCGTTGATGACGTACTCGTCGCCCTCGCGGACGGCGGTGGTCCGGATGCCGGCGACGTCGGAGCCGCCGTCGGGCTCGGTGACGGCGAGCGAGCCGATCTTGGCGCCTTCGAGCGTCGGCCGCACCCAGCGTTCGACCTGCACCGGGTCGCCGGCCTCGGCGATGTGCGGGACGGCGATGCCGCAGGTGAACAGGGAGGCGAAGAGGCCGCCGGAGCCACCTGCGTAGTGCATCTCCTCGGCGACGACCAGCGCGTCGAGGTAGTTGCCGTCGCCGCCACCGATCTCCTCGGGGAACGCGACACCCAGCAGGCCGAGTTCCCCGGCCTTCCGGTGCAGGTCGCGCGGCAGCTCGCCGTCGCGCTCCCAGTCGTCGAGGTGCGGCAGGACCTCCTGCTCGACGAACCTGCGGACGGTCTTGCGCAGCTCGGCCCGTTCGGGCGTCCGGAAGAGGTCGGTCACCGCAGGACCTCCGGGACGTCGATCTCCCGCGACCGCAGCCACTCGCCGAGGGCCTTGGCCTGCGGGTCGAACCGCGCCTGCGAGGCGACGCCCTCGCCGAGGATGCCTTCGACGACGAAGTTCATGGCCCGCAGGTTCGGCAGCAGGAAGCGGGTCACCGGCACGTCCGCGGTCTCGGGCAGCAGCCGCTTGAACTCGGCGACGGTCAGCCGGTGCACCAGCCACCGCCACGCCTGCTCCGAGCGCACCCAGACGCCGACGTTGGCGTTGCCGCCCTTGTCGCCGCTGCGGGCGCCGGCGATCGTGCCCAGCGGCACCCGCCGCACCGGCCCGTGGTCCAGGGGTTCGGGCAGCGCCGGTTCATCCACTTCGGACAGGTCCTGAGTGGACGCCGAAGGCGCTATGTCGACTCGCATGCCGTCGGGCAGCACGGCGACGTGCGGCACCTTCGCCGCGTCCACGTAGGCCGCGGTGTAGACGCCGTAGGGCGAGGCGTCCGACGGCGGCGCCGTCACGTGGAAGCCGGGGTAGCTCGCCAGCGCGAGTTCGACGGCCGCGCCGGTGAACGCGCGCCCGGCCACCTTCGGATCGGCGTCCTTGACGGCGACGTGCAGCAGTGCGCTGGCGGTCTGCTCGGTGTCGGCGTCGCGGTGGTCGGTGCGGGCGAGGGTCCACCGGACGTCCGCCGGCGGCCGGTCCTTCATGGACGTTTCGAGCTGTTCCCGCACCAGGGCGGCTTTCGCCTCGATGTCGAGTCCGGTGAGGACGAACGTGGTCTCGTTGCGGAACCCGCCGAGGGTGTTGAGGGCGACCTTCAGCGTCGGCGGCGGCGCTTCACCGCGGACGCCGGAGATGCGGACGCGGTCGGGGCCGTCTTCGGCCAGCGTCAGCGTGTCGAACCGGGTCGTCACATCGGGTCCGGCGTACCGCGCGCCGGTGATTTCGTAGAGCAGCTGCGCGGTGACCGTGCCGACGTTCACCACACCCCCGGTTCCGGGGTGCTTGGTGATGACGCTGGAGCCGTCGGCCTCGATCTCGGCGATCGGGAAGCCGGGCACGCCGAGGCTGTGCTCGGTGAAGAAGGCGTAGTTGCCGCCGGTGGCCTGGGCACCGCACTCGATGACGTGCCCGGCGGCGACCGCGCCGGCGAGCGCGTCGAAGTCGTCGCGGGCCCACCCGTAGTGCGCGGCGGCCGGGCCGACGATGACGGAGGCGTCGGTGACGCGGCCGGTGACGACGACGTCGGCGCCCGCGTTCAGGCACTCGGCGATGCCCCAGGCGCCGAGGTAGGCATTGGCGGTCAGCGGTTTCCCGAGGTCCAGCTCCTCGGCGCGCTGCACGAGGTCATCGCCTTCGACGTGCGCGATCTTCACGTCGAGGCCCAGTTTCGCCGCCAGTTCCCGGAGCGCGTCGGCCAGCCCGGCGGGGTTGAGCCCACCGGCGTTGGCGACGATCTTGACACCCTTTTCCCGCGCCAGCCCGAGGTTCTCCTCCATCTGGCGCAGGAACGTCTTGGCGTAGCCGCGGGTGGCGTCCTTCATCCGGTCGCGGCCGAGGATCAGCATGGTCAGCTCGGCCAGGTAGTCGCCGGTCAGGACGTCGAGCGGGCCGCCGGTGAGCATCTCGCGGACGGCGGAGAACCGGTCGCCGTAGAAGCCCGAGGCGTTGCCGATGCGGTAGGTCATGTGAACTGCCCCGGCTTCCGGCCATTTCCGGGCGGCCCTGCGAACGCCTGCGCGACGCCCAGCCACTCCTCGACGTCGGCGCCGTGGGCGACCAGGTCGGTGTCGGCCGGGTGCCGCCGCTGGGTGACGACCAGGCAGAAGCCGACCGCGCTGCCGGTGAGCTTCTGCTCGGCGTCCTCGGGCCCGAACGCCCAGGTGGAGCCGTCCGGCGCGGTCAGTTCGACGCGGAATTCCTCTGTCGGCGGAGCGAGGGAGTTGACCTTGTAGGCGAAGTCGCGGGTGCGCGTGCCGAAGCGGGCGATGTGCCAGAGGCGCGCGGTGGGCTCGCGGGTCAGGCCGAGGGCGTCGAAGATGTCCTGGCCGTGCGCCCAGGTCTCCATCATCCGCGCGGTGGCCATCGAGGCGGCGCTCATCGGCGGCCCGTACCAGGGCAGCTTCTGCCCGTCCGGCACGGCCGCCAGGGCTTCGGCCAGCAGCGCGCGGCCTTCGCGCCAGTCTTCGAGAATCTCCCGAGGCGGCCGCTGCGCTCCGGCCGCGGCGCCGTCGTCGACGTACGTCTCCCCGGTCTTGAGGAGCTCCTCGACCTCGGCCTGCCAGTCTTCCGGGTGCGCCGCCGCGATCAGCGACTTCCGGTCGGTCCAGGCCAGGTGCGCGATCTGGTGCGCGATCGTCCACCCTTCGGCGGGTGTCGCGCGCGCCCAGTCCGCCGCGGGCAGGCCCGCGACCACGTCGTCGATCGTCCGTGCTTCCGCGTCGAGATCCCCGAGGATCACGCCGAGGTCCGCCATCGCCCGCCTCCTTGCGTCCTGGCCGCCAGCGTGGCACCGGCCGACAGAAAAATCAAGCACGCCTGATTGTTTCGCCGCGGACGCTGGGTACCCACTATTGACATCTTGCCAGTAGCGTCGCGCTGCAATAGCTTCGTCGCATGGCCGACTACGCCGAGATCACCTACGCCGTGGCGGATCGGGTTGCCACCGTCACGCTGAACCGGCCCGAGGCGCGCAACGGCTACACGATCCGGATGGCCGACGAGCTCGGTGCCGCCATGGACCGCGCCGATCGTGACGAAGACGTCCGCGTCGTGGTGCTGACCGGGGCGGGCAAGGACTTCTGCGTCGGCGCGGACCTCTCCCAGGGCGGCTTCGACTTCGACCCCGACGAGGGGCCCGGCAGCGCATGGCAGGAGCCCGCCGGCCGGTGCTCGAAGCGGATCTTCACCATGAACAAACCCGTGATCGCCGCCCTGCACGGGGCCGCCGTCGGGGGCGGGCTCACCATCACGCTTTCGTGCGATTACCGGCTCGCCTCGGAGGACTCGCGGTTCGGCTTCGTGTTCACCCGCCGCGGCATCTACCCCGAAGGCGCCTCCGCGTGGTTCCTCCCCCGGCTCGTCGGGATGGGGACCGCGCTCGACTGGATGATCAGCGGGCGCGTCTTCACCGCGGCCGAGGCCCTCGAAAAAGGCCTGGTGCACAAGGTCTTCCCCACCGGAACCGTGCTCGACGAGGCCTACCGGATCGCCCGGGAGATCGTCGAGACGACCGCGCCGGTCTCGGTCGCCGTCACCCGGCAGCTGCTCTACCGGATGGCCAGCGCCGAGTCGCCGTTCCCGGTGCACCGGGTCGACTCGAAGCTGATCGGCGGCCTGGGCGCCAGCCCGGACGCCGTCGAGGGCGTGCTGTCCTTCCTGCAGAAGCGGCCGCCGTCCTTCGGCATGCGCGTCGACAAGGACCTGCCCGACCACCTGCCCTGGCTGGAGAAATGACCCCGTACCCACCGCAGCCCTGGAACCTCGTCGCCGACGCGCACGTGTCGATCTGGCGGGTCCCCGCGCGCGAGGTGCACCCGGGCGCCCTGTCGGTCGCCGGGTACACCAGCGTCTTCACCGCCTGGATCGCCTACCGCGAGCCCGGGCAGCTCAGCTACCACGAGCTGCTCGCCGCCGTCCCGGTGCGCGGGCCGCGGACCACCTGCACGATCACCCAGATCTGGGTCGACTCCGAAGTCTCCCTCGCCGGCGGCCGCGAACTCTGGGCCATCCCGAAGGACCTCGCCGCCCTGCAGTTCACCGACCGCACCTTCACCGCCGCCACCGGCGACGACTGGATCGCCACCGCGGCCTTCACGCCCCGGCCCGGCTCGCCGCTCGCCCTGCCCGGCCGGTTCGACGTCCTCCAGGACCGCGACGGCACCCCCGTGCGGACCCCCGTCGGCGCGAAGATCCGGCCCGCGCTCGCCGCGGCGGACTGGACGGTCAACGCCCGCGGCCCGCTCGGCTACCTGGCCGGCCGCCGGCCGTTCCTGAGCCTCGCCCTGCCCGCCAGCGAGCTGCGGTTCGGCGCCTGAGCGCCGTCTTCCAGCGTGCGCTCCCGGCGGTCCCCGAAGCGGCCTGCCCGGGCCGTGAGCAGCACCTCTGGGTGATCACGTAACCCGGCAGGGTGAGGGCTCGCGACACGCCATTTAGGGGCCCGTGCGGGCGATCACCCCAACATGTAGTCTCTCAACACCGGCAGCCCCCAGCGACGGGGAGACCGCTGCAGAGGGTCGCCGGGCAGCTTTGAAGAACCTGCAGCGCACGGCCTCGCGAGGTCGTGCGGCGATCGAACGCGCCCGAAAACTTGGAGACACGCATGTCAGTCGATACCGGTCAGCGGCCCTCCGGGACCGCCTCACCCACCGCGATCCGGGTCATCCGGCGGGACGGCAGCGTGTCGCCGTTCGACGCCGGCAAGATCTCGGTCGCGCTGACCAAGGCGTTCCTCGCGGTCGAGGGCGGCGACGCCGCCGCGTCCTCCCGCGTGCACCACGTCGTCGCCGAGCTGACCACGCAGGTCGAGGCGTCCCTGCTGCGCCACGCCGGCCCCGAGACCGCCCTGCACATCGAGCAGATCCAGGACCTCGTCGAACTCGCGCTGATGCGCGGCGAGCACCACAAGGTCGCCCGCGCCTACGTCCTCTACCGCGAGGAGCGCGCGAAGGCCCGCGAGGCCGCGAAGCCGGCCGCCGCCGAGGTCGCGCTGAACGTCAAGGGCACCGACGGCGTCCTGCGCCCGCTCGACTGGGCCCGCGTTTCCCACGTCGTGGGCGAGGCCGTCGCCGGCCTGGACGACGTCACCGCCGAGCCGGTGCTGGCCGAGACCAAGCGCAACCTCTACGACGGCATCAGCGCCGACGAGCTCGCCCTGGCCCAGATCATGGCCGCCCGGGTGCTGGTCGAGCAGGAGCCGAACTACTCCTACGTCTCCGCCCGCCTGCTGCTGGACAAGCTGCGCGGCGAGGCGCTGAGCTACCTCGCGAAGAAGCCGCGCCAGGCCAGCCAGGACGAGATGGCGGCCGAGTACCCCGCGTACTTCCGCGCCTACCTGCGCCGCGCGATCGAGCTGGAACTGGTCGACGGCGAGCTGCAGCGCTTCGACCTGGACAAGATCACCGCCGCGATCCGCCCCGAGCGCGACCTCGACTTCGGCTTCCTCGGCCTGCAGACGCTGTACGACCGGTACTTCCAGCACCACGACGGCACCCGGTTCGAGCTGCCGCAGGCGTTCTTCATGCGCGTCGCCATGGGTCTCGCCATCCGCGAGGACGATAGGGAATCTCGTGCCATCGAGTTCTACGAGCTGCTGTCGAGCTTCCACTTCATGGCTTCGACGCCGACGCTGTTCAACTCGGGCACCACGCGCCCGCAGCTGTCGTCCTGCTTCCTGACCACGGTGGACGACGACCTGGACTCGATCTTCCAGGCGTACAAGAACAACGCGCTGCTGGCCAAGTACTCCGGCGGCCTCGGCAACGACTGGACCCCGGTCCGCGGCCTCGGCGCGCACATCAAGGGCACCAACGGCCAGTCGCAGGGTGTCGTGCCGTTCCTCAAGATCGCCAACGACACCGCCGTCGCGGTCAACCAGGGCGGCAAGCGCAAGGGCGCGGCCTGCGCATACCTCGAGACCTGGCACGTCGACATCGAGGAATTCCTCGACCTGCGCAAGAACACCGGTGACGACCGCCGCCGCACCCACGACATGAACACCGCGAACTGGGTGCCCGACGAGTTCCTCCGCCGCGTCGAGGCCGACGCGCAGTGGACGCTGTTCTCGCCGAACGAGACGCCGGACCTGCACGACCTCTACGGCAACGAGTTCGCGCAGCGCTACCGCGAGTACGAGGCCGCCGCCGACCGCGGCGAGATCAAGGTGTTCCGCCGCGTCCGCGCGGTCGACCTGTGGCGCCGGATGCTGACCATGCTGTTCGAGACCGGCCACCCGTGGATCACCTTCAAGGACCCGTGCAACCTGCGCTCGCCGCAGCAGCACGTCGGCGTGGTGCACTCGTCCAACCTGTGCACCGAGATCACGCTGAACACCAACAGCGAAGAGGTCGCGGTCTGCAACCTCGGCTCGGTGAACCTGCTCAAGCACGTCACCCCCGAGGGCCTGGACACCCAGCGCCTCGAAAAGACCGTGCGCACCGCCGTCCGCATGCTGGACAACGTGATCGACATCAACTTCTACACGATCCCGGAGGCGCGCCGCTCCAACCTGCGCCACCGCCCGGTCGGGCTGGGGCTGATGGGCTTCCAGGACGCGCTGTTCGAGCTGGGCCTGCCGCTGTCGTCGGAAGCCGCCGTGCAGTTCGCCGACACGAGCATGGAGCACATCTCCTACTACGCGATCTCGGCGTCGACCGACCTCGCCGAGGAGCGCGGCCAGTACCAGTCGTTCGAGGGGTCGCTGTGGAGCAAGGGCATCCTGCCGATCGACTCGATGCAGCTGCTCATCGATGCGCGCCAGGGTGACAACCTCGACGTCGACCTGTCGACCACTTTGGACTGGGCGCCGCTGCGCGAGCGGGTCAAGACCGTCGGCATGCGCAACTCCAACGTGATGGCGATCGCGCCGACCGCGACTATCTCCAACATCTGCGGCGTCGGCCAGTCGATCGAGCCGCTGTTCCAGAACCTGTACGTCAAGTCGAACATGTCCGGTGACTTCACCGTGGTGAACCCGCACCTGGTCCGTTCGCTCAAGGCGCGCGGGCTGTGGGACGAGGTCATGGTCAGCGACCTGAAGTACTTCGACGGCAGCCTCGGCCAGATCGACCGCGTGCCGGACGACCTGAAGGCGCTGTACGCGACGGCGTTCGAGATCGAGTCGAAGTGGCTGGTGGACGCGGGTTCGCGGCGCCAGAAGTGGATCGACCAGGCGCAGTCGCTGAACCTGTACATCGCGGCGCCGAGCGGCCGCAAGCTCGACCAGCTGTACCGCTACGCGTGGCACAAGGGCCTCAAGACCACGTACTACCTGCGGGCGCAGTCCGCGACGCACGTGGAGAAGAGCACCCTGCGCGGCACCGACGGCAAGCTGAACGCCGTTTCGGCCACCCCGGCTCCGGCCGCGGCGGCTCCGGCCCCCGCCCCGGCTCCCACGCCGGCGCCTGCTCCCTCGCCGTCGCCGTCGCCTTCGCCGAAGCCCGAGCCGGACGTCGACTTCGTGGCCACCGAAGGCGCCGCCTGCCGCATCGACGACCCCGACTGCGAAGCCTGCCAGTAAAGGAATCCCTGCAGAAATGACCAACGTGGAGACGACGGACGCGACCGGCCTCGGGGAGATCGAGGTCGGCGCCGCCCGGATCAACGTCGACGACAAGCGCATGATCAACGCGCGCGCCGACGTCAACCAGCTGCTGCCCATGAAGTACAAGTGGGCGTGGGAGAAGTACCTGGCCGGCTGCAACAACCACTGGATGCCGACCGAGGTCGCCATGCAGGCCGACATCGCCCTGTGGAAGTCGCCGGACGGCCTCACCGAGGACGAGCGGCAGATGCTCAAGCGCAACCTCGGCTTCTTCGCCACGGCGGAGTCGTTGGTGGCCAACAACATCGTGCTCGCGGTGTACCGGCAGATCACCAACCCCGAGTGCCGCCAGTACCTGCTGCGCCAGGCGTTCGAGGAGGCCGTGCACACGCACACCTTCCAGTACATCTGCGAAAGCCTCGGCCTGGTCGAGGGCGAGCTGTTCAACATGTACCGCGAGGTCCCGTCCATTTCGGACAAGGACGCGTGGGCGCTGAAGTACACGCAGAACCTGGAGAACCCGGACTTCGAGACGGGTACGCCGGAGGCCGACCAGGCGTTCCTGCGTGACCTGGTCGCGTTCTACGTGATCTTCGAGGGCATGTGGTTCTACACCGGCTTCGCGCAGATCCTGTCGCTGGGCCGCCGGAACAAGATGGTCGGCATCGCCGAGCAGTACCAGTACATCCTGCGCGACGAGTCGATCCACCTGAACTTCGGCATCGACTGCATCAACCAGATCAAGATCGAGAACCCGCACCTGTGGACGCCCGAGTTCCAGGAAGAGGTCCGCGGGATGCTGAAGGAAGCGTGCGAGCTGGAGGTCGCGTACGCCCGCGACACGATGCCGCGCGGCATGCTCGGGTTGTCGGCGCAGCTGTGCGAGCAGTACATGCACTTCATCACCGACCGCCGGGCGCAGCAGATCGGGCTCGCGCCGATCTTCGGGGAGACGGAGAACCCGTTCCCGTGGATGTCGGAGGCGATGGACCTGAAGAAGGAGAAGAACTTCTTCGAGACCCGCGTGATCGAGTACCAGTCGGGCGGCGCCCTCGACTGGGACTGAGGTCCCGGGGAAACCCGGCCCCGCCCTGGTCCGCCAGGGCGGGGCCGCTTCACCTCAGCGTTCGCGCGGCGATCTCCGCGTCGAGCGGGCTGGTGTCCGGGTCGACGGGCTCGCGCGGCGACCACCACCGGAAGCCGAGTCCTTCCTCGCCGAGGGTCAGCCGGGGCACGGCTGTCACCTCGGCCCGGTAGACGGCCAGGAATTCCCGGCGCCCGGGATCGACCAGGTCGAACTCGGCGACGGCGGCGAAAGCCAGCGCCACGCCGTGGATGCCGGTCTCCTCCCCCAGCTCGCGCACCGCGGCTTCCCGGGCGGTTTCCCCGGCTTCCCGCATCCCGCCGGGCAGTTCCCACTGCCCGCGGCGCTTGTCCAGCATCAGCAGGACGGCACCGGCGTGGCCGACGACGACCAGCGAGGCGGCCACCGGCGGCAGCTCGCTTTCGGCGACGCGGCGCACGGCGAGCAGCGCGTTGCCCGCCCGGTCGCGCAACGGCAGTCCGGCCACCTCTCCCCCGCGTCTCAATAGGTGTAGCGGCGCACGGACTCCGGGTGGATCACCAGCCGCAGCAGGTCGCTCTTCAGGATCGCCTCCGAGTCCGCCCTCCGCGTCGGATCTTCCAGATCCCAATAGCGGGCCGCCAGCCGGGACGCCAGTTCGTGGGCGCCGTCCGGTTCGAGCGAGACCCGGCCCGCGATCGACACCCAGCGCTCCCGCTCCCCCACCGGCGCCGCGACCACGATCGACGCTCGCGGATCACGGCGGGCGCGCCGGACCTTCAGCGCGTCCGGCTCGGTGAACAGCTGGATCGTGCCGTCGTCGGCTGCTTCGAACCAGACCGGGCGGGGCTCGGTGGCGGCCACCGTCAGGAAGCCGTGCAGGGGCCGGCGGAGGAACTCGAGGTCGTCGGGAGTCAGCATGCCTCCAGTCAACCGGACCCACCCGGACGATCCCATAGGTGAAACCCGCGAATCCCTGTCCGATCGTCTAACGTCGGGGGCGTGGACGACCTCTTCCGCGACGTGCGGGCCCACGGCTCGCTCTTCGGCAGCTCCACCCTCTCGCCCCCGTTCTCCCTGCGCTTCGCCGACGGCCCGCCGCTGACCCTGTGCACGGCGCTCTCCGGCGGCGGCTGGATCGTCCCCGAGCACGGCGAGCCCGAGCCGCTGAACGCCTACGACACCGTCGTCGTGCGCGGGCCGGGCACGTTCAGCTTCGTCGACGAGGTCGGCACCGCCGCCGAACCCGTCGACTGCGGCGAATTCTGCGCCGTCCCCGAACTCGGTGGGACGCGGTACCGGCGCGGCTGGCGTGCCGAGGGGGCGGGCCCGACCACGCTGATCGTCGGCGCCTACCCGATCGGCAGCGAGGTCGGCCGTCCGCTGCTCGACGCCCTGCCCGTCGTGCTGCGCGTCGCCGGCGGCGGGACCGGGGACGCCGTCCTGGACCACCTCGCCGCCGAAGTCTCCGTCGATGCCCCGGGCCAGCAGGTGGTGCTCGACCGGCTGCTGGACTGGATGCTCGTCTGCACCCTGCGAGCGTGGTTCGACCGCCCCGGCGGCGAACCGCCGTCGTGGTGGACGGCCCGGCGCGACCCGGTGGCCGGTCCCGCGCTGCGCCTGCTGCACGAGGAACCCGCCGCGCCGTGGACGGTCGCCTTACTGGCCGAGAAAGCCGGGGTGGCCAGGTCGACGCTGGCCAAGCGGTTCGCCGAGCTGGTCGGCGAACCGCCGCTGACCTACCTCACCCGGCGCCGGATGGCGCTCGCGGCGGACCTGCTGCTCGAGCGGCCCGCCGCCACCGTCGCGGAGGTCGCCCGGCAGGTGGGGTACGCCGACGCCTTCGGCTTCAGCGCGGCGTTCAAGCGGGTCCGCGGTGTCACGCCGAGCGAGCACCGGCGACCGGCACCACCCGAAAGGACGGCGACCCAGGTGTTGTCAGACTGTCAACAAGCGGGCATGGTGTAGGGGCCAGCCGATCTCGACGGGGAGATGGTCAGTTTGCCGAGCACCGTGAGCCGAGCCGCCGAGGCACTGCGCGAGCGCGTGCCGCCCCTGACCGCACTCCCCCTGCCGCACCGGGTCGACGAACGGTGGCTGGCCTCGCGCTGGCCCGTCAAGGAACTCGCGCCGCCGCCCGCGGGCAGCGGCCTCAAGCCCGTGCTGGGCGACGAAGGGCCGCCCGTCGTCGGGCACATGCTCGAGATGATGCGGTTCGGCCCGGCCTTCGGCCTGCGCCGCCACGAACTCTACGGTCCGGTGTCGTGGACCGGCGGGTTCGGCCGCCGGATCGTCGCGCTGTCCGGGCCGGAGGCCACCCGGATCGCGCTGGTCAACAAGGACAAGGCGTTCTCGCAGGAAGGCTGGAAGTTCTTCATCGAGAAGTTCTTCGAGCGCGGCCTGATGCTGATGGACTTCGGCGAGCACCACCTGCACCGCCGGATCATGCAGGAGGCCTTCACCCGCCCGCGGCTGGCCGGCTACGTCGGCGAAATGGCGCCCGCGCTGCGCGAAGGCGTCGCCGGCTGGGGCGCGAACGAGCGGCCGCGGCTGTACTGGGCGCTCAAGCAGCTGACCCTCGACGTCGCGACCCGCGTGTTCATGGGCATGCACAGCGGTGCCGACGCGGCCCGGATCAACCGCGCGTTCGTCAGCTGCGTGCGGGCCGGCACCGCCTTCGTGCGCGTCCCGGTGCCGGGCGGGCGCTGGTCGGCCGGGCTGCACGGGCGCCGGGTCCTCGAACGCTACTTCGGCGAAACCCTGCCCGCGAAACGGCGTTCGGGCGGCGACGACCTGTTCGCCGCGCTCTGCCAGGCCACCACCGAGGACGGCGACCGGTTCTCCGACACCGACATCGTCAACCACATGATCTTCCTGATGATGGCCGCGCACGACACGACCACCATCACCAGCAGCGCCATGGCCTACTACCTGGCGAAGCACCCGGAGTGGCAGGAGCGCGCCCGCGCGGAGTCGCTGGCCCTCGGCGACGACCTCCTCGACATCGACGCCGTCGAAAAGCTCGAAACGCTCGACCTGGTGATGAAGGAGGCGCTGCGGCTGGTGGCGCCGGTGCCGTCGCTGGCCCGGCAGACCGTCAAGGACACCGAGGTGCTCGGCCACTACATCCCGGCGGGCACGCTCGTCGGCGTCTCGCCGACCGTCAACCACTTCGCGCCCGAGTGCTGGACGAACCCGTTCGCGTTCGACCCGGAGCGCTTCGCCGAACCGCGGCGCGAGGACAAGTCGCACCGGATGGCGTGGATGCCCTTCGGCGGCGGCGCGCACAAGTGCATCGGGCTGCACTTCGGCGGTCTCGAGGTGAAGTTGCTGATGCACGAACTGCTGCGAGCCCACCGCTGGACGGTTCCGGAGAGTTACACCGCGCGCTGGGACTACGTCTCCCTGCCGGTGCCCGCGGACGGTCTGCCGGTCCGGTTGACCCCGCGCTGACCCGGTGCGCGTCCACCAGGGCATACACCGCATACACTAGGTAACGAAAAGTTACCGGTTGTGGAGATTCGTTCACTCGTTCAGCCGGTAGACACCCCGTGACGCACATGATGGCGTGGCATCGATCGTGGGCGAGGGCTGCCCTGGGCGGCTGCACGATCCCCGACACCGTGTCCGACCTGGCCATACCTGTGCGTGAAGAGGTGGAGTGTGCCTGAACCCGGTGCCGCGTCAGGGCTACTGGACGTGGCGCGGAGGTGGGCGGCCACGTTGGCCGACACCAAAGGAGTAACGCTTCCCCCGGAAGAGCTCGAAGCCCTGCTGCTGGAGGTCGCGCACGACGCGGTCGACCAGGCCGGCTCGCAGCACGACGGCGCGCTGCTGCGGTTCACCGCGCTGTACGCCGCATCGCCGATGGGGATCGCGCTGGCCGACCCCGACGGCGCCATCGTCGAGGCGAACCTGGCCCTCGGGCAGCTGCTGGGCTGCTCGCCGGACCGGTTGCGCGGCAGGCACCTCACCGACCTCGGTTCGACCGAGCACGACGTCGCTCGGCTCGCCGAAGGCCTCGCGAAGGTGCGCGCGGGCCGCGACCGCCACCAGGAGCGGCTGCTGCTCGACCACACCGAGGACGGGCAGCTCTGGACCGACGTGACGCTCGCCCGGCTGCCCGGCGACCGGCCCGGCTCGATCTACCCGGTGCTGATGGTCTCGGACGCCAACGAGCTGCACCTGCTGCAGGAGCGGCTGCTGCACCAGAACGTGCACGACCCGCTCACCGGGCTGCCCAACGCCTCCTCGTTCACCACCAAGCTCGAAGCCGCGCTCGGCGCCGGCGCGCGCGACGACATCGCGCTGATCTACCTCGACGTCGACGGCTTCAAGGTGATCAACGACGGCCTCGGCGCCGGCGTCGGCGACCAGGTGCTGCGCGGGGTCGCGAGCAAGCTGTCGGCGGTCTTCACCGGCCACCACGACGGGTTCGTCGCGCGGCTGTCCGGCGACGGCTTCGCGGTGCTGCTGCGCGGCGAACTGGCGGCGACCGAGGTCGTCGCGCTGGTCGAGCGCGCGCTGGAGGACCTCAACGAGCCGATCTACCTGGGTGGGCACGGCATCGGCGTGAGCGCGAGCGCGGGCATCGTCGTCCGCGCGGCCGTCGAGGGCGGCGCCGCGGAGCTGCTGCGGGCCGCGGAGATCGCGCTGCACCGGGCCAAGGAGGCCGGCAAGGCGCAGTGGATGCTGTTCGACCCGGAGCTCGACGCGCGCGACCGCGGCCGCTACCAGCTGGGCGCGGTGATCGCCGGCGCACTGGAGAACGGCGAGTTCTCGCTCGTCTACCAGCCGACGGTGAAGCTGTCCCGGCCGGACGAGCTGGCCGCGGTCAACGCCGGGCTGCGGTGGAACCACCCGGAGAAGGGCGAGCTCGGCTCCGAGGAGTTCTACCCGCTCGCCCAGACCACGGGCATGACGGTGCCACTGGGCCGCTGGCTGCTCGCCGAGTCACTGGCCGCGACGGCCCGCTGGCGCGCCCAGCTGGGCGACGCGGCCCCGGACGTCTGCGTGCGGCTGCCGACCCGGCTGGCGATCGACCCGGACCTGGTGCTGCTGGTGAAGGAGCAGCTGGACAAGCACGAGCTCCCCGCCCGCGCCCTGCGCCTGTGCACCGACCGCGCCTCGATGCTCGACCCGCGCGGCGAGGTCCTGGACTCCTTCGCGGTGCTGGCGGACCTGGGCGCGCAGCTGGTGCTGACGATCTCGGGCTCGGCGGACCTGGAGCTGATCCCGCAGCACCGGCTGCCGATCCGCCACGTGATCCTGTCGGGGCCGGTGGTCGACGCGCTGGACACCGACGAGCCGGCGGAGCCCGACCTGCGGCACCTGACGCAGCTCATCACCCGGGCGCGCGAGCTGAATCTGCGCGTGGGGGCCGAGGGCGTCCGGACGTACGAGCAGGCGACACGGCTGCGGCAGCTGGGCGTGATCGCGGCCCGCGGCCCGTTCGTGGCGGACTCGGCAACCGGGGACGAGGTCGACGAGATGATCAACCGTCACCCGCGCCGCTGAGCCCGAGACCGGAGAACCAGGCCCACCGACGACGCCCCACCACCCCACCTCCACCGGCACCCGACCGCAGAACCGCACACCCGCCCTACACCTCCCCCGCCCTCGTCCCAGCCGCAGTCAGCACCGGAGAGCCGGGGTCAAGGGTGAGCGAAGCTCATCGCGAAGCGACGCCGAAGGCGCCCTTGAGGCCGGGTCTCCGGTGTTGAACAATCGAAGACGAGGAGCGGGGAAACCACCCGGATCCGGCAGAGCGCGAAGACGGACCAAGCCGACGCCCCGGCAGCGACGAACACCCGGCAGGATGGGTGTTGCCGCCGACGAGAAAGGACGTCCATGGACGCCGGAGACCTCGCCCCTGATTTCACGCTGCCCGACGACCAGGGCCAGGAGCGCACGCTCTCGGACTTCCTGGCCACCGGGCCCGTGGTGCTGTTCTTCTACCCCGCCGCGATGACCGGCGGCTGCACCGCGGAGAGCTGCCACTTCCGCGACCTGGCGGCGGAGTTCGCCGCAGTCGGCGCGCACCGCGTCGGCATCAGCCCGGACGCCATCACCAAGCAGCGCGCCTTCGCCGAAGCCAACAGCTTCGACTACCCCCTGCTGTCCGATGTGGAGGGTGAGGTCGCGAAGCAGTTCGGCGTGTGGCGGAAACTGCTGCCGCTGCACACCAAGCGGGCCACGTTCGTGATCGGCGAAGACCGGCGGATCATCGCGAAGATCAAGAGCGAGCTGAACTTCACCGTGCACGCCGACGAGGCGCTCAAGGTGCTGCGGGAGCGGAACAAGGTGTCCTAGCGCGGGGCGGTGAGCCGCCACACGTGGTCGGTGCCCGTGCGCGCCGGGGCCAGCGGCTTCTCCGCCGGCTCCGTGCGCACCCGGGTGAAGCCGAGGCGCGCGGGCACCGCTCCACTTCGGACGTTCCGCTCGTCGTGCTTGATCTCGACGTACCCGGCGCCGAGGCGGAACGCCTCCGCCGTCAGCAACCGGACGGCCCGGGTGATCAGGCCCCGGCCGGTGTACCCGCGCGCGAGCCAATAGCCGATCTCGACGCCGCCGTCGCGCGCCATGACGCCGACGGAACCCGCGAGCACGCCGTCGACGCGGAGGGCGAAGTCGTGGCTTTCCCCGCTCTCCCAGTTCTTCCGGGTGGTCCGCAGGAATTCGGCGCCGTCCTCGGCGGAGTAGCCGCCGGTCGCCCAGATCATCCACGCCCCGAGGTGCTCGAGGGACCCGGTGACCGTCGCGACCAGCTCCGGCTCGTCGGCGAACTGCCAGCGGGCCAGGGTGAACGTGTCTTCGCGGTAGGTCTCGGCCAGGGTTTCCATGCGGTTCATGGTGCCCCGGCCGGGACCCCGCACGCGAACTAATTCACGATGACGCTGTCCGGGACCTCGGTGTCGTTCTTCAGCGCGTCGAACAGCTGCTTCGACTTGGCCTTGTCCCAGTTCTCCGCCGAGCCGCTGGTGACCGGGACCGTCGTGGTGACCACGCCCCCGGAGGAGATCCCGCGCATCGCGATCGCCAGGCCGGCGAGGTTGTGCACGTGGTCGCCCGAGTCCATGGTCAGCGCGTCCGGCGCCGAGGACAGCAGCGGGAAGAAGTCGAACGGGTTCAGCAGCGTGCCGGGGCTGGCGATCTGGCTGACCAGCGCGCCGATGAACTTGCGCTGGTTGGCCACGCGGTCGAGGTCCGACCGCGGGGTCGCCGAACTGTGGCGCATCCGGACGAAGCCGAGCGCTTCGCGGCCGTCGAGCGTCTGCGGGCAGCCGGCCTTGATGTTGATGCCGGTCATCGTGTCGTTCATGTCCTTGTCGATGCACATCTCGACCCCGCCGATCGCGTCGACGATCTTGGCGAAGCCGCCGAAGCCGATCTCGGCGTAGTGGTCGATGTGCAGCCCGGTGGCGCCTTCGACGGTCTGCGCGAGCAGCTTCGGGCCGCCGAGCGAGAACGCCGCGTTGATCTTGTTCTTGCCGTGCCCGGGGATCGACACCTGCGAGTCGCGCGGCAGCGACAGCAGCGTCGGCTTGGTGCTGTTGTCCGGCAGGTGCGCGACCATGATCGTGTCCGTGCGCTGGCCGCCGCCCGCGGCGGCGACGTCGCCGGTGGCGAGCCGTTCCTCGTCCTCGGCCGTCAGGCCTTCGCGGCTGTCCGAGCCGACGATCAGCCAGTTGGTGCCGGACGCGGCCACCGGGCGGCCGGAGTAGTCGGCCAGCGCGTCGACGCGCTTGATCGAGAACTCGAGGTAGACCCAGATGCCGGCCAGGAACACGACGAACACCAGCACCAGGGCGCCCAGGACCTTGCCGACGCTCCAGCGGCGCCGGCGCGGCGGCCGGGACGGCGGGTAGCCGTCGTCGGCCGGGCGGCGGGGCGGGTCCTGCCGCGGCGGCGGTGGCGGGGCGTACTCGGGCTCACGGGTGCCCATCGGGCGGGTGCGCTCGTCGTACGGGCTGCGGCCCCGCCCGGGCAGCGGCATCATCTGCGCGCGCTGGTGGTCCCGGGAGCGGCCGGCAGGCGGCGGCATCCGGCGCCCGCCGTCGTCGCCACGGTAGGTCATCACCCATCACCCAATCCCGATCCGGACAAATCTTCTCGGCGGTCAGTACACCGCACGTCCTCGGAAGGAGGACGCCCGGGACCGGGGTCGGGTTGCGGTTACCGGCCGGTCGCCTCGTAGCCGAACTGGTGGACCTTGAGGTACCCGGACCGGAACCCGGCCTCGGAATAGGCCAGGTAGAACTCCCACATCCGGCGGAAGACGTCGTCGAACCCGAACCCGGCGATGTCGGCCCAGCGGTGCAGGAACCGTTCGCGCCACCACCGTAGCGTGCGGGCGTAGTCCTGGCCGAACTCGCGCATCCCGGCCAGCTTGAGCCGGGTGTTCGCCTTGACGCCGTCTTCGATCGAGCGCACCGACGGGATCAGCCCGCCCGGGAAGATGTACTTGTGGACCCAGCTGTAGGCCCGGGACGCCGCCATCATCCGGTCGTGGTCCATGGTGATGGCCTGCAGGCCGAACCGCCCGCCCGGGCGCAGCCGCTCGCCGATCACCCGGTAGAACTCCGGCCAGTAGGACGCGCCGACCGCCTCGATCATCTCGACGCTGACCACGGCGTCGTACCGGCCGCTCGACTCGCGGTAGTCGCACAGCTTCACCTCGACGCGGTCGGAGAACCCGGCCGCGGCGATGCGTTCGGTGGCCAGCGAACGCTGCTCCTCCGAAATGGTCAGCGACGTGACGTGCGCGCCGCGGGCGGCGGCCCGGATGGCGAGTTCACCCCATCCGGTGCCGATTTCCAGGACCTCGCTGCCTGCGCGGACGCCGGCGTAGTCGAGCACGCTGTCGATCTTGCGGTGCTGCGCGGCGGTGAGGTCGTCGTCGCCCGGCGCGAACAACGCGGACGAGTACATCATCGACTCGTCGAGGAAGGCACCGAACAGGTCGTTGGACAGATCGTAGTGCCGGTGGATGTTGGCCCGCGCGCCCTCGAGGGTGTTCTCCTCCGACGGCGGCTGCGTCCGCTCGACGAGCCGGCGGAACTTCTGCAGCGTCGGCGGGACGAGCGTGGCCATCCGCTCGGCGAACGGCGTCAGTACCTCGGCCAGGTCGGAGGCAGTCCAGTCACCGGCCATGTAGGACTCGCCGAAGCCGATCTTGGCGTCGACGCCGAGGCGGTGGAAGAACGCTTCGGGCCGCAGGATTCGCATCTCCGGTGCTTCGGGGCCACCGGCGCCCAGCACGGTGCCGTCCGGGAAGCTCACCCGGACGTCGAGCGGGCGGACCGCGCGGCGGAACAGCGCGGCGGCGATCCGCGCGCGCAGCGCGGAGTGGGGCGGGCTCGCCAGGCCCGGCCACCGGTTCTCGTCCGGGACGTCCCGGGCCGCCGCCCGGTCAGCGCTCGAAGTGGTCACGGGTACTCCCTCCGGCCGGCCACGTTCGCCGGTGATCGATCCTAGTCGCCGCACCCCCGCGGCGCGTTTCGCCGAATGCCCTGTTCGTGGCGTTTTCACACCGGGATCCGCAGCCGGTCGGGGCCGTTCGCGGCCCACGCGCGGCGGAGCGTCCCGCCGTCGTCCCCGGCCAGCACGTCCAGGGTGAACGCCACCGTGAGCCGGGTCCAGACCCGGGCGCGGCGCAGCATCGCGTGGCCCTCGTTGGCAATCTCGAACCGGGCGACGCGCGCGGCGACGCCCGCGGCCCGCTCGGCGAAGGCGTGCGACTCCGCCGGGCTGGTCATCCGGTCGCGGGTGCCGTGCACGATGAGCACCGACCGCCCGGCGACAGCCTCGACCGGCTCGCCCCTCGGCGTCCACGGGGCCAGCGCGCAGACCCCGCGCACGGCCGGGTCGTCGGCCACGCGCAGTGCGACACGTGCCCCCATCGAGTGACCGACCAGCACGACCGGCAGGCCGGGGTGCTCGGCGTGGATGCGGTCGAGGGCCCAGCGGGCGTCGTCGACCGGGTCCTCGGCGGGCGCGTTCCAGCCGTAACGGCGGTTGCGCACCAGCCGCGCCTCGACGCCGTCCTTGCGGCCGGCCCGGTGCAAGGCACGCGCGATCGGCACCATCCGCAGGTAAGCGAGCTTCCACGGCGGCACGCGGCCCGTCCCCCGCTCCGCGCCGCCGTGCAGCACGAGCACGACGGCCCGGGCCCGCCCGCGTGCCCGCCACACGGACACCGCCGGATCCACCTCGACCACCCGCGTCCTCCTCATTCCCCCGCATCCGGGTCAACCTCGGTCCCCCGCCCGGCTATTCCACCGCGGGAAGTGGTCTGCACGGTAGATTCGGCGCCCGATCCCCGACGGAAGGGTGGGTGTGGTGAGCGCCACGGACATCGCAGGCAGCGTCGCCAAGCAGCTGGCGGACGTCGAGCAGGCCAACGCCGAAGCGGTGCGGGCCGCGGCGGACCTGGTGCTGGGGGTGATCCGGGCCGACGCACTGGTCTATACCGCGGGCGCCGGGCACTCGCTGGCCGCGGTCGCCGAGACGTTCTACCGGGCCGGCGGGCTGGCCTGCGTCTACCCGCTCTACCACCCCGAGCTGCTCCCGCTGCACGGCGCGGTGGCCAGCACGCGGACCGAGCGGCGCAGCGGCCTGGCCGCCGAAGTGCTGGCCGAGCGCGCGCCGGGGCCGGACGACGTGCTGGTGGTGTTCTCGACCTCCGGCGTCAACCCGTACCCGGTCGAGCTGTGCATCGAGGCGCGCAAGCGGGGCGCGGCGGTGATCGCGGTGACGTCGCGGGCGTGCGTGGCGGCGGCGCCGAGGCGGTCGTCGAGCACGCTGGTCGAGCAGGGCACGGTCGTGCTGGACTCGCTGGTCGTCCCGGGTGACGCGAGCTACCCGGCGGACGCGCCGCGCACCGCGCCGCTGTCCACTGTGGTCAACGCGTTCCTGTGGAACCTGGTGCTCGCCCAGGTCTACGACCGCGGAACGGCCGAGGGCCTGGACGTCCCGCTGTGGCGAAGCTCCAATGTGGAGGGTGGGGACGAAGCGAACGCCGGGCTGCTGGCGAAGTACGGCGAAATCGTCCCCCGCCTGCGCTAGTTGGTGAAAGAGCACCGGCCGGGCACGTCTTGACTCCGCGTGCCCGGCGGTTCTAGCGTCGACATACCGACTGGTCGGTGTGGATCGGTCGCACCCGGAGGAGGTCCGATGGACAGTGCCACGGTGACGGCGCGCGGCGAATGCGCTCCCGGCTTCGAACCGGTGCGCGAGGCCTTCGAAGAGAACTTCCGCTCGCGTGGTGAACTGGGGGCCGCGTTCACCGCCGTCCGCCACGGTGAGGTGGTGGTGGACCTGTGGGGCGGCTGGTCCGGTCCCGACCGCGCGCGGCCGTGGCAGGCGGACACCCTGGCCAACGTCTGGTCGACGACCAAGGGCATGACCGCGCTGTGCGCGCACAAGCTCGCCGACGCGGGCGAGCTCGACGTCGACGCGCCGGTCGCGAAGTACTGGCCGGAGTTCGCCGCGGCCGGGAAGGCGGAGATCCCGGTGCGGTGGCTGCTTTCGCACCGCTCCGGCGTGCCCGGGATCGGGCTGGACCGGCCGGTGACGGTCGAGGAGCTCTACGACTGGGACCTGATGACGTCGTTGTTCGCGGCCCAGGAACCGCTGTACGAGCCCGGGTCGGCGGGTGGCTACCACGCACTGGCCTACGGCTGGCTCGTCGGCGAGGTCGTGCAGCGGGTCGCCGGGCAGGGCATCCGGGAGTTCTTCGCCGAGCAGATCGCCGGGCCGCTGGACGCGGACTTCTCGATCGGCCTCACGTCTTCGGCCGACTTCGACCGCTGCGCGACCCTGGTCGACCCGGTGCTGACCGAGGAGATGGCGAACGCGCTGGCCACGGCGTTCGCCGCGGCGGGCCCGGTCGCCCAGGCCGCGTTGATGAACCCGCACCTGCAGGGTCACGACGCCAACGAGCCGGCCTGGCGCCAGGCGGTCATGCCGGCGTTGAACGGCCACGGCACGGCCCGCGCGATCGCGACCATCTATTCCGGGCTGGCGACCGGCACCCTGCTGTCCCCGGCCGGGCTGGCCCGGGCCCGCGAGAGCCAGGGCAAGGAGGTCGACGCGGTCCTCGGCCTGCCCAACGAGTGGGGCCTGGGCTTCTACCTCGGCAGCGACGCCCGCGGCTTCGGCCCCAACCCCACGGCCTTCGGCCACGACGGCCTCGGCGGCTCCACCGGCGGCGCCGACCCGGAAAACGGCATCGCCTTCGGCTACACCCTCAACCAGCTGGGCCCCCTGATCCGCGACGACCCCCGCAAAATGGCCCTGGTCACCGCCCTCTACGAGTCCCTCCCCACCGTCTGACCCGTACCCGGACGGTCGGTTCGCGTACCCATGGAGTCGGCTTGCGTACCTGGAGGGTCGGCTCACCAACCGACCCTCCAGGTACGCGAACCGACCGTCCAGGTACGCAGACCGACCCTCTGGGTCAGGCGATGGCGGGTTCTTCGTCGGCGAACTGGGTTGCGTGGAGGGTGGCGTAGCGGCCGCCTGCGGCGAGGAGCTCGTCGTGGGTTCCGCGCTCGACGATTTCGCCGTGTTCGAGGACCAGGATCTGGTCGGCCGCGCGGACCGTCGAGAGGCGGTGGGCGATGACCAGGGCCGTGCGGCCGGCCAGTGCGTGCGTGAGGGCCTCGCCGACGGCGGCCTCGGACTCCGAGTCCAGGTGGGCGGTCGCCTCGTCGAGGATCACCACCTTGGGCTGGGCCAGGAGCAACCGGGCGATGGTCAGCCGCTGTCGCTCGCCGCCGGAAAGGCGGTAGCCGCGCTCGCCGACCGTCGTGTCGAGGCCGTCGGGCAGCGAATGCACCAGCTCGCCGAGCCGGGCCCGCTCGAGGGCCTCCCAGATCTCGTCGTCGGTGACGCCGGGACGCGCGTACGCCAGGTTGGCGCGGATCGTGTCGTGGAAGAGGTGCCCGTCCTGGGTCACCACGCCGACGGTTTCGCGCAAGGACGCGAAAGTCAGCTCCCGGACGTCCACATCGGACAGCCGGACCGCGCCGGAGTCGACGTCGTACAGCCGCGGCAGCAGCGACGCGATCGTCGACTTCCCCGCCCCCGACGACCCGACCAGCGCGACCATCTGCCCCGGCTCGGCGCGGAACGAGATCCCGTGCAGCACCTCTTCGCCGCCGCGGTGGTCGAGCGTGGCGACGTCCTCCAGCGACGCCAGCGAGTACCTGTCCGCCGCGGGGTACCCGAAGCGGACGTCGGAGAACTCGACCGAAACCCCGCCCGAAGGGGAAAGAGCCCGCGCACCGGGCTTCTCCTCGATCATCGGCTTGAGGTCTAGGACCTCGAAGACTCGCTCGAAGGACACCAGCGCGGTCATGACGTCGACGCGGACGTTGGCCAGCGCGGTCAGCGGTGCGTACAGCCGGGTCAGCAGCAGGGCCAGCGCGACGACGGTGCCCGGCGCCAGCGCCCCGGTCAGCGCGAGGTACCCGCCGAGGCCGTACACGAGCGCCTGCGCCAGCGCGGAAACCAGGGTCAGGCTGGTCATGAACCAGCGGGTCAGCATCGCGGTCCGGACGCCGATGTCCCGCACGCGCCCGGCGCGCACCCCGAAGTCCTCCGCCTCCTGCACCGGGCGGCCGAACAGCTTCACCAGCGTCGCACCCGGTGCGGAGAACCGCTCGGTCATCTGCGTGGTCATCCCGGCGTTGAGGTTCGCGGCCTCCCGCTGCAGCCCGGCCATCCGGCGGCCGAGCCGGCGCGCGGGGATGACGAAGATCGGCAGCAGCACCAGCGCGATCAGGGTGACCTGCCAGGACAGCGTGAGCATGACGGCCAGCGACAGCGCCAGCTGGATGACGTTGGTGACCAGCCCGGACAGCGTCGCGGTGAACGTCCGCTGCGCGCCGATGACGTCGTTGTTGAGCCGCGAAACGAGCGCGCCGGTGCGGGTCCGGGTGAAGAAGGCGATCGGCATGCGCTGGACGTGCTCGAAGACCGCGCGCCGCAGGTCGTAGATGATGCCTTCGCCGATGCGCGCGGATTGCCACCGTTCGATCAGCCCGAACCCGGCGTCGGCGATCGCCAGCACGGCGATCACCACGGCGAGCCAAACGACCACCGTGACGTCGTGGCCGCCGACGATCGCGTCGACCACCTTGCCGGCCAGCACGGGCGTCGACACCGCGAGGACGGCCGAAACGACGGTGAGCACGAGGAAGGCCAGCAGCCGCCGCCAGTGCGGCCGGGCGAAGCGGGCGACGCGTTTCAGCGTGCCGCGGGTGAGCGCCTTGGGTGCGTCACCGGCGCGCATCGCCGAGCTCCACAGCCCCCACATGTTGTCCACGGGAACCCCCAGTGTCAGAAACCTCTACTATAGCTGAGGTTTTCGGCGGATATGACCTGGACAACGCCCCTGCTGTCCGTTTGCTTCCCGCAGCCGTTCACTCGGCGCGAACAACCTGGTGCAGAGCGGCGCGCAGCCGCTCGGCGTCCTCGGCGGAGAGCGGCTCCAGCAGCAGCGCCTCGGCCTGCCTCGTGAGTTCTTCGCCCGCCTCGCGGACGCGCTCCCCTTCGGCGGTCAGCAGCACGAGACGCTTGCGCCGGTCCCCCGGCGCGACCTCGCGCCGGACCAGCCCCTTGGCCTCCAGCTCGTCCACGAGCGCGACCATCGTCGTCCGGTCGATGCCGAGCCGGGCGGCGCCGTCCTGCTGTGACTGCGCCGGCCCGTCACCGAAGAGCGCGAGCAGCGCGAGCTGCCGCCCGGTGACGCCGAGGGGCGCGTACAGCGGCTCGGCCAGCTCGGCGAGCCGCAGCTGGGCGTGTTTGAGCAGGTAGCCGAGCCGCCGGGTGACGGCGAGGGGCGCACTGGACATGCGGAGACTCTACACCTACGCTGATCGTCAGCTTAACTGATGATTTGGATGACTGACGATCAGGAGTTCCCCGTGACCACCGTCGGCCTCAAACCACCCCAGCAGCACCTCGGCATCGCCGCCCTCCGCGAGATCTGGGCGATCGCCGACGACGCCGGCTTCGACGGCTGCTGGGTGTTCGACCACCTCGCCCCGATGGGACCCGACCGCACCGGTGACATCTTCGACGGCTGGACCCTGCTGGCCGCGATGGCCGAGGCGACGAAGCGGGTGCGGATCGGCTGCCTGGTTTCCGGCAACGCCAACCGGCACCCCGGCACGTTCGCCAAGATCGCGGTGACCGTCGACCACCTTTCCGGCGGCCGGCTGGACGTCGGCCTCGGCGCGGGCGGCGACACGCTGACCGACGCGATGATGGGCACGCCCACCCCGGCACCGGTCGAACGCGTCGAACGGCTGGCCGAGACCTGCGAAATCCTCCGTCTGCTGTGGACGCAGGCGGAAACCACTTTCCCGGGCCGCCATTACACCCTGACTCGCGCAATCAGCGATCCGAAGCCGGTGCAGCGGCCGAAACCCCCGCTGTGGCTGGGCAGCAGCGGCGAAAAGCGCGGCCTGCGAGTCGTCGCCGAACACGCCGATGTCTGGCTGAACGCCGCCCTGCCGGGCACGGGAATCGAAGAGTTGCAACGGCTTTCGCGCGTCCTGGACGAGCACTGCGCGGCCGTGGGCCGCGATCCGGCGACCGTCCGCCGGGCCGTGCAGTTCCGGCTGCCGTCCGATGCGGACAGCGCGCTGCGCCTCACGCAGAGCTACGTCGATGCCGGCTTCACCGAGCTGGTGCTGATGCCCACCGGGCGCGAAGACGTCGTCGCGGCGTCCGAGGCGGCCGCGAAGCTGCTTCCCCGCCTGCGCGACGTCGGCTGAACCGGGCGGCGGGCCCTCGGTAGCCTGACGACGTGGAAACGGAGGTGGGCCAGGCGCCCGCATGGCGGCGCGCGGCCCGGCTCTTCACCGCACCCTCGCGCACCGGAGAGGCCGCACCCCTGCGGTGGGACCTCGGGTTTTACCTGGCCTGCCTGGCCTTCGCGCTGCCGACCGCGCTGGTGTCGGAGTTCTACGGCTACCGCGTCTGGGGCAACTTCGCGACCGTGGCCTACGGCTTCGGCGCGGCGCACAGCGCGTACCTCCTGCTGGCCGCCCGGAGCGGGCGTACTCCGCGCGGCGTACTCGGTTCACGCTGGTGCGGCATCGCCGCCGTCGCACTGTTGGCGATGATCCTCCCGTTGGCGCTTCTGGTGATTCGCCGCCTGACCGGAGTGGACTGGCTGATCACGCCGTTCTCCTGGGCCGCGCAACCCGAGGTCTGGGTGATCGAGCGGTCCGCGGATCTGCTGCTGCACCACGGAACCCCGTACGTCGACGTCACCGCGCTCGGCCGGGTGCCCGTGGTAAACGATTACACGCCCTACGGCCCGGTGATGGCGGTCTTCGGCCTGCCGCGGGCGCTGTTCGGCGGCACCCCGGTGACGGACGCGCTCACCGACGCCCGGTGGATGTTCGCACTGGCCGCCTGCGCGTGCGTGCTGGGCACGCTGAAGCTGCTGAAGTGGCCGCGGGTGCCGGTCGGTGCCGCGCAGCTCGCGCTGGCCTGCCCGCTCACCGCGCTCACCTGGGCCGTGGCCGGCCCGGACCTGGCCATCGTGGGCCTGCTGGTGCTCAGCTGCGCGCTCGCGGCCACCGGGCGGGTCGCCTGGTCGGGCCTGGTGCTGGCGCTGGTCGTCAGCGCGAAGCTCATCGTCGCCCCCGCGGCCGCGGTGCTGGCGGTGCTCGTGCTGGTCCGCCGTGGCTCGGTTCGCCGCCGTCGTGGGCTCGACTGGGCGGCGCTGGGCCGGTTCACGGCGGCGCTGGTGGCGACGACGATCGCCCTGCACCTGCCGGTGTACCTGGTGGATCCGGCGGCGTTCGTGGAGCACGTCTTCCGGTTCCCGCTCGGGATGGGCGTCGTGCGGTCGCCCGCGGCCAGCCCGCTGCCGGGCCACCTGATCGCCGAGACCGGGCCGGCCGGGCAGGTCACGGCGTTCGTGCTCGTCGGCGCCGCGGCCGTGGCCGTCGCCGTCTGGCTGGTGCGCCGGCCCCCCGCGAACGGCTCCGCCGCACTGCTGCGCATCGCCGTCGGACTCGGCGCGTTGATCCTGCTCACCCCGGCCACCCGGTACGGCTACCTGGTGTACCCGCTGGTCCTGCTCGGGGCCCACCTGGCGTTCCGCGTGGCCGAAGTTCCCGCTGCGCCCCCCGCGCAGCAGTCCGCGACTACTTCTTCTTGACCCTGGTGGCCCCGCCGCGCCCCCGCAGCTGGACGCCGGACTCCGACAGCACCCGGTGCACGAAGCCGTAGGACCGCCCCGTCGACTCCGCGAGAGCCCGGATGCTCGAGCCCTTCTCGTATTTCTTCTTCAGGTCAGCGGCCAGCTTGTCGCGCGTGTTGCCGGTGATCCGCGCGCCTTTCTTGAGATCAGCCACGTCGATCGCCTTCCCGCCGAGAGTGTTCTGGGCCACATATCGGCCCCTGCCGGGGCAATGATCGAACACTGAGCGCCGGAATGCCAGACGACAGCCGCGAAACAGCCGAAATTGCGATCACATTGGGCCATTCCAGTGCTCTACGGCGAGTGATCTTGCACCCGAATGGACGCACGGCTCACGCGAGCTGGACAAGTTCGAGGTAGTCCGCCGACCAGTGGTCCTCGGTTCCGTCGGGCAGCAGGATGACCCGCTCGGGCTCCAGCGCCTCGACCGCGCCCGGATCGTGGGTCACCAGGACGACGGCGCCGGCGAAGCTGCGCAAGGCGTCCAGGACCTGCGCCCGGCTCGCCGGGTCGAGGTTGTTCGTCGGCTCGTCGAGCAGCAACACGTTGGCAGCACTGGAGACCAGGCCGGCCAGCGCGAGCCGGGTCTTCTCGCCGCCGGAAAGCGTGCCTGCCGGCTGGTCGAGTTGTTCGCCGGTGAACAGGAAGGAGCCGAGCAGGTTCCGCAACTCCTGCGCTCCGGTGTCCGGAGCGAGATGTCGGATGTTTTCCCACACCGACGCTTCATGATCAAGAGTTTCGTGTTCCTGTGCGTAATAGCCCAAACGCAATCCGTGACCCGGAACGACGGATCCGGTGTCCGGGGTTTCCATTCCGCCGAGCAGCCGGAGCAAAGTCGTCTTTCCCGCGCCGTTCAACCCGAGTACGACCACCTTCGAACCGCGGTCGATGGCGAGATCGACGCCGGTGAAGATTTCCAGTGAGCCGTAGGACTTCGAGAGCTCTTCGGCGGTGAGCGGGGTGCGGCCGCAGGGCGCAGGCTCGGGGAACTTGATCCGGGCGACCTTGTCGGCCTGGCGGGTGTCTTCGAGCGAGGACAGCATCTGCTCGGCGCGGCGGGCCATGTTCTTGGCCGCCACGGCCTTCGTCGCCTTCGCGCCGAGCTTCGCGGCCTGCTGCTGCAGCGCCGACGCCTTCTTCTCGGCGTTGGCTCGCTCACGACGGCGGCGCTTCTCGTCGGTGGCGCGCGCGTCGAGGTAGCGCTGCCAGCCCATGTTGTACAGGTCCAGCTCGCCGCGGGTGGCGTCGAGGAACCAGACCTTGTTGACCACGTCGGCCAGCAGCTCGACGTCGTGGCTGATCACGACCAGGCCGCCGTCGTGCTGCTTGAGGAAGCTCCGCAGCCAGTTGATGGAGTCGGCGTCGAGGTGGTTGGTCGGCTCGTCGAGCAGCAGGATCGTCTCGGACTTGCCGCCGGCGCCCGCTTCGGCCGCGGCGAACAGGATCCGCGCCAGCTCGACGCGGCGGCGCTGGCCACCGGAGAGCGTGCCCAGCGTCTGCGCGAGGATGCGGTCGGCGAGGCCCAGGTTGGAGCAGATCCGCGCGGCTTCGCTCTCCGCCGCGTACCCGCCCAGGGAGGCGAAGCGCTCTTCGAGCCGCGCGTAGCGGTTGATGGCCTTGTCGCGCGCGGCGTCGTCGACCAGCTCGGCCATCGAAGCCTGCGCCTTTTCCATGTCGCGCATCAGCTTGTCCAGACCACGCGCGGAGAGCACGCGGTCCTTCGCCGTGACCGAAAGATCACCTTCGCGCGGGTCCTGCGGCAGGTAACCGAGCTCGCCGGTGCGGCGCACCTCGCCCGCGTGCGGCTCGCCTTCGCCGGCGAGGACCTTCAGCGAGGTGGTCTTCCCCGCGCCGTTGCGGCCGACGAGACCGATGCGGTCGCCGGGCTGGATGCGGAGGGTGACGCCGTTGAGCAGGATGCGCGAACCCGCGCGCAGCTCAAGGCCGGTGGCCGTGATCAAGGGGAACTCCCGTGGAAAGGGGGCGTACGGAGGACAGCGGCAGGCGGCCCGCTCGGGCCGCGGCGTCACTCCAGCTGGATATCCACGAAGCCCAGTGTACGGGCCGTCGTCCACGGGATTTTCCGGACGTGTGCGGTTTCACCCGTCGCGCAGCGTGACCTGCACGGACAGCGCGCGGACGGCGGCCTCCTCGAGCACGGCCCGGCTCGGTTCGCCGACGTCGAGCACCCGGGGTTCCGCGCGGGCGAACAGCGGCGCCAGCCGGCGGTCGTCGCGCAGCTCGTCGAGGGCCCGCCGGTCGCCGCCGAGCACGACGGCGTCCACTTCGGACAACCGCGGGACGAGCACTTCGAAGACGTCCTTCGCCGCGTCCTGGAGCGCGTGCCTGGCCTGGCCCGCGCGCCGCCGGGCGAACCGCTGCTGCGACCAGCCACCGGCCGCCGAGCGGCCCTGGACGAGGTGCCGGTCGGTGCGCGAGACCTCGATCCGGCCGCCGCGCGCGATGCCGACGCTGTGGCCGCCGCGCCGCACGAGCACCAGTGCGATCCGCCGCGGCCGGAGCGCGTGCGCGACGAGCGCGTCGACGGACGGCTCGGCGAGGGGCCCGAACGGGACGGCGGCGGTCGCGGTGGTGCCGTCGGCCGCGGTCACGCTCACCCGGTCCGGTGTCGCTTCGGTGGCGGTGGTGCCGCCGTGCCGCTCGGCGAACCGGGCGAAGAACCCCGCCAGCCGCTCGGGCGGCACCTCGACGGTGCGGCCGCCGCCCGCGGCTTCCTTCGGCTTCACGGGGAAACGGTACGGGGCCGCCGCGATCACCGCGACGGCCCCGTACCGATCGTGTCCGGTTACAGCGGGTGCACCGGGCCGTTGTTGGTCACGCCCCGGACGTTCGACGGCGCGCCGGCCGCCGGGGGCTGCACGAACCCGTTGATGTGCAGGGCGACCGAGCGGATGAACCCGGCGTCGCCGCCGGCCGCGTCGACCACGAAGAACGTCCACGCGCCGTCGACGGCCGCACCGGTGAGGTTGCCGGTCAGGGCCTGCGTCGGCCGCCACGAGCCGGTGAACGGCGCGTTGGCCGAGGTCACCGTGCTGAACGCGGCGGCTGCGTTGTCGGCGAAGACGACCTTGCACAGGTTCTTGCCCGAACCGCCGTTGCGCTGGAACACCGTGGCCTTCGCCCCGGACGGCGCGGTCAGCGTGCCGATCAGGTCACCGACGTACGAGTGGTTGAGCCCCACCGCCGTCGAGGTCGGATCGGTGCTGCACGTGGTGCCGTCCACGGAGAAGGACACCTTGGACGCGCGGCCGACCCCGGTGACCGGGATGGTCACCGACGCCCCGACCGGGCTGTTGTCCGGGATCGCCACCGGCTCGCCGGCGTAGGCGAAGTCCTGCGCGACCGGCGACGGGGTGCCGACCGGCAGCGAGAACGACGTCGTCGTCGGCGAGTGCGCCCCGGCGAAGGTGACGCGGGCGTTCAGCACCACCGGCGCGCCGAGCTGCTGCGTCGCCGGGACGGTGATGGTGAAGTCGTTGACGCCGGTCTGTCCCGGGCTGATGGTGCCGTAGGACTTCGACCGCGGCGCCACCGTGACACCCGGGGTCGGGCTGGTGAGCACGACGCTGGTGGACACCGCGGTGCCGTCACCGTCGTTGGTCACCGGCAGCGTCACCTTGGCGGTGTCGCCCGGGTCGAGCGCCGAGCCGCCGTCGGCCGGGGTGACCGTCGGCTGCTTGGCCACCGCGAGGGGCTGCGGGCTGGCGCCGGTGTAGGCCAGCACCTTGTCCGCGAGGATGACGCCGGACCCGGTGAAGTTGTCGCGGCCCGGGGTTTCGATGTCGATCGCGGTGTTGATCAGCGCTTCCCGGACCTCGGACGGCGGCAGGCCGGGGTTGCCGGACAGCACGAGCGCGGCGATGGCGGCCGCGTGCGGAGCGGCGGCCGAGGTACCGAAGAACGGGTTGAACCCGCTCACGCTGGTCTGCACGCCGTCGGCCGCGGTGATCTCCGGCTTGTTCCGGACCTCACCACCGGTCGAGGACACGTTGCCCGGGGTGATCGGCGTGCCGTTCGCCTCGTAGAACACGCGGCGCGGGCCGTCGGAGGTGAACCGCTCGGCCTTGGTGGCGCCGCTGAACGCGCCCGGGTACGGGCCCGCCGGGTTGGCCGGGTCGCCCGGTTCGAGGGCCCGGCCGAACGCCTTGGCCGCCGGGGCCGCCGCGACGCTGAAGGCGTCCCGCGCGGCCGAGTGGCCGACCGTCACACCCGGGGTGTTGTAGGCCTTGAGGCCGTCGGCCGAGTCGGAGAAGCGGCCGCGCAGCGCCGAAAGCGACAGGTAGCGGTTCTGGCCGGAGAACTTGACGATGGCCAGGCGCAGCCCGGTGCCGCCGAAGGAGGGCGTGGTGACCCGCTCGTACGGGTCCTGGGTGCCGGTCTGGACGTCCTGGCTGTAGCTGACGACCGCGCCCGCGGAGTTGAGCAGGTAGAGGTCGTAGTCGTTCGCGGACGCGCCGAGCGGGTCCGACCAGTGCAGCGTCACCGGGACACCGGCGGAGGACGCGTTCGAGATCGGCTCGTAGATCTGCGTGCCCGCGGCGCCGGCGAAGTTGTGCGCGGTGCCGGCGAACTTGCCGACCGACTTGCCGGAGTCGACGAAGTCGCCTTCCCAGTGCGCGGCGGTGCCGCTGGCGACGTTGCCTTCGTTGCCCGCGGACGAGAAGTACAGCGCGCCGTCGGCGGTCACATCGTTCACGGCCTGGGCGATGATCCAGTCCTGGAACGGCGATTCCTTGAAGTAGATGACGTCGTCGACGATGACGTCGCAGTGCGACTCGAAGCGCAGCTTGCGGATGTTGTCGGCGAAGCTGGCGTCCGAGTTGAACGCCGACGCGAAGCCGAGCGCGGCGCGGGGCGCGAGGTCGTGGATGATCTCGAGCATCGCGGTGCCCTCGTCGCCCTCGCCCTCCTGACCGGCGATGACGTCGACGTCCGGGGGCAGTTCGCCCTTGGCCTGCGAAGCGGCGAGGGAGTCGACGCCGTCGGACAGGGCGCACGCCTTGACGCCGACGCCGGTGACGCCGAACTGCTGGCGGGCGATGTCGGCGTTGTGGGCGCGGTCGCCTTCGCTGACCAGCGGCGCGACAGCGGCGGCGCTGCGCTGGCTCTTGGCGCTGACGGCCTTTTGCAGCTCACCGGCGATGCGGTCGGCCTTCTGCTGCTTGGTCTCGGTCTTTTCCGGCGTCGTCGCCGGCGTGGCCAGTTCCCGGGCGGTCATCGCCTGGTCGGCCTGTTCGACGCGCTTGACGTCGCCGCGCGCGGCGATCTCGGCGACCTTGTCCAGCGGCACCTCGGCGCGCACGCTGGCGTAGCGGTCGGACACGGCGCGGATGCCCGCACCGGCCTTGGTGAGCCCGGCGAGCAGGTCCGGCGAGACCTTGCTCACGCGGAGGTCGACCAGGACGGTCCCGGCGGCGGAGACGGTGACCCCCGACTGCAGTGCGTTCAGCTGCTTCCCCACGCCCTTTTCGGCGACGAGCAGCTTGCTGTCCAGTTTGGACTCGGTGGCGGTGCGGCCCGCCTTGACCGCCTGCAGCGCGGCGATCTGCTGCTGAGCGGTTTCACTGAACGCGTCCGGACCGGACGCGGGTGCGGCCCCCGCGACGGGCGGGGAAACGAGCCCCAGCGCGGCGAGCAGTGCCGCGGCTGAGGCGGTGAACACAGTGGATCTCGATCTCGTGGAACGGGTACGACGCATGCGCGCCCTCCGATTCTCCAGGCGCGTGCCCCGACTCACGCTGACCGACGCCGGTGATCACCGGCTGGATCCAGCTAAGTACCGCGAGTTCTCCGTAAACATCAGCCGTTCGAGTGACAAAGGACGGATAATTTCCCGAAGGGGCCGGATGTCGTAGGCCGTTCAGCGCAGCGGTGAACCGGTCACCGGACACGCACCGGACAAATGATTGCCCGCCACCCCGACCACGGAGTGGGATGTCCACAAGCAACACACGGGCGTGCAATCGGCGGGGTGGCGGGGGAAGCGCGTTACCGCGCCCAGAGGACGGAACCCGACGACGGCCGCGCGGCCGCCCGGCTGAGACGCACGCCGTGCGGGCGGCCCGCCCGCACCGGTCAGCGGCTCGCCGTCCCGGCCCCTCGGCCGCGCGCCCGGTCAGAGCACGAACGAATCCGACCACGGCTGCGCGGCCCGGCCGGACAGCGCGTCCAGCAGCGTCACCGCCTGCTTGTCCGTCAGCGAAGCCACGAAGTCGACCACCGCCCGGCCGCGGGCCAGCCCGCGCACCGCGTCCGGCCCCGTCACCGGCTCGCCCGTCGCGCCCACCAGCAGTTCCGGTGCCGTGCGGGCCAGCCCGGCGTACTCCGCGCGGGCCAGCTCGACCAGGTCGTGCAGCCGGCGGGGCAGGCGGGACACCTCGTCGCGGTCGAGCAGCCACGCGTCGAGCGCGTCGACCAGGCTCGACACCACGCCCGCCTGGCCGCGCTGGTGCAGCGCGAGGTCCGGCCGCAGGAGAACGAACCGGCGGTGCACGAACTTGAGCACCTGGACCTCGTGCCACTGGGCCGGCCGCAGCGACACGTGCCCGGTGCGGGTGGACGGTGCCGCCAGCAGGAACACGCCGTCGACCAGGCGGGCCGTCCAGTTCGCGGAGAACGCCGCCGTCGCCTGCTCGGCCTCGATCGAACCGTCGAACTCGCCCGCCAGCAGGCCGTCGACCAGCTCCGCGCGCACCCGCGCGACCGCCGCGGCGAAGGCGTCGTCGTCGACGATCCACGCGTCCTTGGCGTGCATCCGGCGGCGCAGGCGCTCCAGGGACCGGCCCGGGCGGCGCAGGTCCGCGTTCAGCGTCTCGTCGTCCAGCGACGCCAGCTCCCCCGCGTGCTCCAGCCACTGCCCCAGCTCGGCGGCGACCGGCGCGTGCTGCAGGACCCCGATGCGGTGGAAGTCCTGCAGGTCGTGGATGGCGTAGGCGATGTCGTCGGCGGTGTCCATCACGGACGCTTCGACTGTCTGCTGCCAGCCCTCGACGCGGCCCGCGAAGGCCGCGCGCGCCTGCTCGAAGTCGTCGAGTTCGGTGGCGTAGGCGGAGAACTTGGCCGCGCCGGTGCCCGGCAGGTCGCCCGGCTCGGCGGCCCCGCGCGGCGGCACGGCCAGCTCCGACGGGTGCGGCGCGGGGTGGTGCAGCCGCAGCCACGGGTACTTGAGCACGGCGGCCCGCACCGCGGCGGTCAGGTCCAGCCCGATCGCCGACGGCCCGCGGACGTCGGTCGTGGTGATGATCCGGAAGGTCTGCGCGTTGCCCTCGAAGCCGTCGGCGAGGCCGAAGCGGTGGCGGGCGATCCGGTCGAGCGTCTGCTCGCCGAGGTGCCCGAACGGCGGGTGCCCGAGGTCGTGGGCGAGCGCGGCGGCCTCGGCGACGTCGGGGTCGCAGCCGCCGAGCTTGTCGGCCAGTCCGGCGTCGGGCCCGCCGGTGATCCGCTCGGCGATCGCGCGGGCGACCTGCGCGACCTTGAGGCTGTGGGTGAGGCGGTTGTGCAGCAGCCCGGCCCCGCCGGCGCTGACGACCTGCGTGACACCGCCGAGCCGCGCGAAGAACGGCGACGCGGCGATCCGGTCGCGGTCGATCCGGAACGGGCTGGTCGCCAGGTCGGTGAACCCGCCGACGTTCGCCACGGGATCGCGCCGCGCGGCCCGCGGGTCGGTCTCCTGATCCATGCGCCCGACCTTATCCGCAGGTTCACCTGAACGGCGGCCGGGCGCGTGGGTACTTCAGGGGCATGTCCCGACGGATGGTCACAGCCCTGACCGCGCTCGCGTTCGCCACGGCCGCCTGCGGCGCCCCACCCGCCACGACGACCTCGACCCCGGCTCCGCCCTCGGCTTCGGCGAGACTCATCAAGGTCCCGGACGTCTCCGGCATGAACCACCAGGACGCCCAGAACGCGATGCAGCGAGCCGGCCTCTACAACCTGCGCGAGGTCGACGGCACCGGCCAGGGCCGCGCGCTGGTGATCGACCGCAACTGGCGCCAGACGGGCCAGGACCCGGCCGCGGGCACCGAGGTCCCGCCCGACACGGTGATCACCCTGACCGCGGTCAAGTACACCGACCGCTGACCGTGTCGCCCCTCCAATCACGAGTGATGCCTCTCCAATCACACGTGATGCCCCTTCGGTCACGCGTGATGCCCCGCGACGCACGCTGCCTCTTCCGCCGCGGACCGTGCGGCGAGGGGCCACGCCGGTGATCAGGGAGGCATCTCGCGTGATTGAGCGGGCATCACGCGTGATTGAGCGGGCATCACAGGTGATTGAGGGGGCATCACGCGTGATCGGGAGGACGACACGGCGGGGTCAGGCCTGCGGCGGGGTCGTGTACGCCTTCAGCGTGCGGTCCGCCGCCGCGCGGGCCTGGGCCGGGTCCGCGCCCGCGGCGACGTCCGCCTCGTACCAGGCCTCGCTCGACGCCGTCATGAAGCGGATTCCCTCCGGCGACATCATCCAGGCCATCGCCGCCTCCGGGTCGACGGTCGTGCCCGGTGCGGACAGGTGCAGGACCAGGCCGACCAGCGCGCTGTCCCAGCCGATGCCGACCGCGCCCGGGCCGAACTCGTCCCAGCGGTCGTCGACGTGCGCCACGTGCTCCAGTTCGAACCGCGTGCCCGTTCCCTCCGGCTTCAGGCGGACCTCGATCCAGCTGACGTTGCCGCCGAACTCCCACGTCGCGGCGAAGCTCTTCGGCGGGTCGCAGCGCTCGACCGTGCCGCCCGCGTTGCCCTCCAGCTGGTACTTCCCGCCGACCTTCAGCTCCCCGCTCACCGGCAGGAACCAGCGCGGGATGCGCTCGGGGTTCGTCACCGCGTCCCACAGGTCTTCGACGTCGGTGTCGTAGACCTGGCTGATGGTGAGGACGCGGGCCTCCTTCCCCTCGAGCACCCGGTCACCGAGTGTCCGGCGGACAGCGCTGATCTGGTGGCTGACGTCGATCACGAACGTTCTCCTTCATCGAGGCGCCGGGCACGCTTGCCGCGGGCGATTTCGGTGGCCAGCGCGTCCAGCGGTGGCGTCCAGTACCGGCGGAACCGGTCGAGCCAGACGTCGACGTCGCGCAGCGGGGCGTGCCCAACCGCATACAGCCGCCTCGTCCCGTCCTGGCGGACGACCGCGAAGCCGTTGTCCCGCAACACCTTCAGGTGCTGCGACACCGCGGGCTGCGAGATGCCGAACTCGGCCCGGATCACCTCGGTCACCGCGCCGGCGGCGCGTTCGCCGTCGGCCAGCAGCTCGAGGATCCGGCGGCGGACCGGGTCGCCGAGGACGTCGAACGCGTGCACCCGGCCAAGTTACAAGCACTGACTTATATAAGTCAACACTGAAACAGTTGCGCCGATGGGGGTAACCGACGGTGAACATCAGTCGACATCGGTTCCCCTTCGCCGCGAGACCCGCGACGATCGGGGCCGTGAAGTCGCCACGCGCGGTCCGCTTCGCCTTCCAGCCGCTGTACAGCCTCCACACCGGAGGCGTCGTGGCGCACGAGGCGCTGGCCAAGCCCGGCCGCGGAACCGTCCCCGAGCTGCTCGCGCAGGCCCGCCGCGACGGCAGGCTCGCCGAGGCCGACCTCGGGCTCGCGGTCGCCGCCGTCCGGCAGGACGCCGAACAGCCGACGGCGCTCCCCCTGCACCTGAACCTGTCCGCCCGCACCCTGGCCGCACCGCCGTCGATGTACGAGGACCTCCTCGAAGCCCTCGGTGACGCGGGCCGCCGCACCCGTGACGTCGTCCTGGAGATCGGGCCGCCGTTCGCGCCGCTGCCCGCCGGCCGCGCGCTCGCGGGGATGCGGGAGCTCACCGAGCTCGGCTTCCGGATCGCGCTCGACGGCCTCGGCCGCGGCGACCTGCCGCTGGGCCTGCTGGTCGAGGCGCCGATCGACCTGGTGAAGCTCGACCGGACCGTGCTGCGCGGCCTGCCGGACGACCCGGCGTCGGTCGCCGTGGTCGAGGCGCTGCTGCACTACACGAACCGCACCGGCACCCGGCTCGTCGCGACCGGCGTGGAGACCGGCGCCCAGCTCGACGCCGTCCGCGGCCTCGGCGTCCGGATCGCGCAGGGGCACCTGCTCGCGCCGCCGACCGCGGCCGGGCCCGCGCCGGCGCTGCTCACCCGCGCCCGTCCCTCGACCGGGGCGCCGGCACCGTGCGTCGGCGACTTCCTCCGCCCGGCGACGACCCTGCCGGAAACGGCGACCTGCGACGAAGTCCGCGCGGTGCTGGCCGCGGCCGACGCGCCGAGCGGCGTCGTCGGGGTGGACGAGCTGAACCGGCCGCGCTGGTCGGTCGACCGGACCCGGTTCCTGGTCGCGGTCACCGGGCCGTACGGGCACGCGCTGCACGCGAAGCGCCCGGCGGCCCGGCTCGCGGACACCCCGCACACGATCGAGGCCCGCGCCGGCGCGATGGAGTTCCTGGAGCTGGTCACCGACGCGGACTGGGGCCGCACCGGCGACGACGTCGTGGTGGTGGACGAGCTCGGCCGCTGCCTCGGCGTGGTGCTGGTGACCGAGGTGGTCCGCGGGGTGGCCGAGGCGAAGGTCGAGGCCGCCGCGGCGCTGAACCCGCTGACGCGCCTGCCGGGCAGCGACACGGTCGCCCGCGACGTGGCCCGCCGGATCACCATCGGCGAGCCGTTCGTGGCGGCCTGGCTGGACATCGACGGCTTCAAGGCGGTCAACGACACCGCCGGCTTCGCGGCGGGCGACAACCTGATCCGCGAGCTGGGCGCGGCCCTGACGGAACAGGCGGGCGAACTGCGGCGGATGCGGGTGAGCCACGTCGGCGGCGACGACTTCCTGGTGGTGTGCGACGTCGACGAGATCGCGACGGTGGCGGGCGCACTGCTGGACCGGGCCTGGTCGGCCGACGGCCTGCCGGTGACGGTGTCGCTGGCGACGCTGGTCTGCGCGAGCGGGGCGATCGGGTCGTACCACGAGGTTTCGCGGCTGCTGGCGCCGTTGAAGAAGCGCGCGAAGGCGGTGCCGGGGTCGAGCTGGGTGCTCAGCCGGCCCGGCTCGGACCGGGTGGAGGTGCTGCGCGGCATCGGAAGCCGCGGGTTACAGGCCGCCGCCGGCTGACCAGCCGAGGGCCAGCTGCGCCCGGATCGCCGAGGCCGCCCAGGTGACGTAGTCCTCGTGCGGCCAGCCGCACACCGCCGTCAGGTGGTCGTACGCCTCGTGGGACATGATCAAGCCGATCGCGTCGGCCAAGCGCCCGAGCGAACCTCCCGAGGCCAGGCCCGCCGCCGAGAGCCGCTCCGCGATCTCCGCCCGGCGCACCACCACCAGCTCCGCGCGGACCGCCGCCACCTCCGCGTCCGCCGCGGCCGCCGTCGTGAACGCGCGCCAGATCGGCAGCGATCCGCGGATCCCCTCGGCCACCCGTGGCACCACCGAGGGCAGGTCCGCCGGGCCGGCCGGGCCCGCCAGCGCGTCCAGGTTCCTCGCGTCCGGATCGCCCGCGAAGCCGGCCCGGAACGCGGCCAGCAGCAGCTGCGGCTTGCGGCCCGTCTGCGTCACCGTCTCCAGGCTCACCCCCGCCTCCGCCGCGATCTGCCGCATGCTCGTGCCCGCGTAACCCCGCGCGGCGAACAGCTTCCCCGCCGTCGCCACCACGTGCGCCCGGGTGCGGCGCGCCCGGGCCTCGCGCACCGGCGACGCGTACCGGCGCCGCCCGCCTTCGGGTATCGTCATCAATTGGATGGTACAGCGTATCGGTCAAAAGGAGAGCCATGACCCGCGTCCTCGTCGGCGTGCAGCCCGCGCGCGGTCACGTCGGGCCGACCAAGCCGGTCGTCGCAGCCCTCGTCGACGCCGGGCACGAGGTCACCGTCGTCACCGGCGCGCGCTACTGGGAAGCGTTCGAGGAGCTGGGGGCGACCGTCGGCGTGCTGCCGGCGGAGGCCGACTTCGACGAGACCGACCTGAACGGCTCGATCCCCGGCCGCGCCGGGCTGAGCGGGCTGAAGCTCGCCCGGTTCGAGCTGACCCACTTCGTCCGCGCCATGCCCGCGCAGCTGCGCGTCCTCGACGAGCACCCGGCCGACGTCGTGCTGTGCGATCCGCTGATGATGGCCGGGCTGGCCCTGGTCCGGCGCACAGCCCGGCCACGCCTGCTCACCCTCGGCTTCCTGCCGTTCCTGCCGCCGGTCCCGACCGCCGCGCCCGGCCACCCGGTCAGCGGCGCGATCTTCAAGGCGCTCGTGCCGTGGGTGACCGGGCCGGCGCAGGACCTGGCGAAAGACCTCCTCGGCGACCCCGGCATGCTCTTCACGGACTGGCCCCTGCACAGCGACGGCGTGCTCCAGATGACCTGCCCCGGCTTCGAGTACCCGCGGCCGGGCGCTCCCCTGCACTTCATCGGGCCGACGACGGTCAGCGCGGCGAGCGAGCACCCGCTGCCGCCGTGGTGGGCCGACCTGGACGGCGGCCGTCCGGTGGTGCACGTGACCCAGGGGACGGTCGCGAACGACGACCTCGGCCGGCTCGTCGAGCCGGCCATCGACGCGCTGGCGGGCGAGGACGTCCTGGTCGTCGCGACGACGTGCGGGACGCCGCTGCGGCCGGGCCCGCTGCCGGACAACGTGCGGGTCGCCGATTTCCTCCCGTACGACGAGCTGCTCCCCCGCTGCGCCGCCGTGGTCAGCAACGGCGGCTACGGCGGGGTCAACCACGCCCTCCGCTACGGGGTGCCACTGGTCGTGATCGGGGCCAGCGAGGACAAGCGCGAGGTCGCCGCCCGGGTCACCTGGTCCGGGGCCGGGATCGGCCACGCCCGCGCGAAGGCCGCACCGCGGACGCTGCGGCGAGCCGTCGGCGAGGTGCTGACCGACCCGCGTTACCGCGAACGCGCGCGCGAACTGGCCGCCGAGATGGCCGCCGGCCCGTCGATGACCGAAGTCGTCGAGCTGATCACGGCAGGGACGTGAGGTAGCTCGCGAACCGCTCGTCGACCTCTTCGGGTGTCAGGCCGAAGTCCGCCAAGCTGTAGCGGTGCACCGGTTTCCGGTCCCCGGTCCGGCTCACCTCGTGCACCGCCGTCATGGCCGCGCGGGCTTCGGGGGTGAACTCCAGTCCGAAGTGGTCGTACACACTGGACACCGTGCCGATCGGGTCCGCGACGAAGTCCTCGTACCGGACGTCGTGGAACTGCGCGGGGTTGTGCCGCTCCCGGGCCCAGCCGAACTCGTCCGCTCCGCGCGCCCACAGGTCCAGCTGACCGCGGCCGATCACCTCGCCGCGGAACTTGTCCGACCAGCCGTCCGCGGCCTTCTCGGCCAGGCTGCACATCGACGCCATGATCGTGCGCGGCGCCCGGTGGGTCTGGATCACCAGGGCGTCCGGGTAGTTCGCCATCAGCGCGTCCAGGGCGAACAGGTGACTCGGGTTCTTGAGCACCCACCGCTTGCCCGCGTCGGGCAGCCCGATCAGCTGCAGGTTGCGCTTGTGCCGCGCGTACGCGTCCGTCCAGTCCTGCTTGGCCAGCCAGCGCGAATAGCGCGGCAGGTGCGCCAGGCACTCGAAGGAGACCGACCGCATCGACTGGCGCAGCAGCTGCCAGCACTCCTCCACCTGGTCGGCGGACATGTGGTGCACGCCCATGAACTCCGGGTGCTCGACGTGGTGGCGTTCATACCCGGCCTGGATGCCCTGGAAGATCGGGTTGCCCGCCCACGACGAGCGCGGCGGCCGCGGCTGCGGGACCTCGGCGAGCCACACCTCGAGGCCCTGGTGCGCGGGGTCCTCGGCGAGCAGCCGGTGCAGCGCCGTCGTACCGGTGCGGGGCAGGCCGGTGACGAAGATCGGCCGCTCGATGCGGACGTCCGCGTACGCCGGGTTCTGCTTCCACGAAGCTTCACTCAGCAGCCGCGCCACCAAAGCACCGCGCAGGAACGCCCGGTGCACCTTGTTGCCGTACGGCGTCAGTTCCGCGTCCCCTTCGTAGGACTCCAGCAGCACGCGCAGGCCTTCGACGTACTCGTCGGCACCGAAGTCGTCGAGCCCGGTGAGCTTCGACGCCGACGCGTGCAGGTCCTCGACGGTGCCCACGTCTTCGCGGCCGGGGAGCATGGAACCTCCTAGTGGTGGTACTCGCCGCCGTTGACGTCGAGGCACTGCCCGGTGATCGCGCGCGCCATCGGCGAGGCGAGGAACACCACCGCGTCGGCGATCTCGTCGGGCTCGGGCAGCTTGCGAAGGTCTATTGTGGACGCTGTCTCGGCGTAGACGTCTTCGGGCGTGATGCCGCGCTCCTTGGCCAGGTAGGCGAAGTACCACTTGAGGTTGGGCCCCCAGATGTACCCGGGCGCCACGGTGTTGACGCGCACGCCGTCCGGGCCCAGCTCGCTGGCCAGGCTCTGGGACAGCGACAGCAGTGCCGACTTCGCCATCTTGTAGGCACCGAACGTCCGCCGGGAATGCCGCAGCACCGCCGAGTTGATCATCACCAGCGAGCCCTTGCTCTCCTTGAGCGCGGGCAGGAAGAGCCGGGTCAGCCGGAGCACGGAGATCGCCGCGGTTTCGAACCCCGCGCGGACGGCGTCGAAGTCCACAGTGGCCAGATCGGTCAGTGGCGGGACGGCGAAGGCGTTGTGCACCACCGCGTCCACCCGGCCGAACGCCTCGACCGCCGCACGCACCAGGTTCTCGGCGGAGTCCGCGTCGTCGATGTCGGTGCGGACCGCGACCGCCCGGCGGCCGAGGTCGGTCACCTCCTTCGCGACCTCGCTCAGCCGCGACTCGGTGCGCGCGGCGAGCACGACGTCCGCGCCCGCCTGCGCACTGCGCACGGCGATCGACCGGCCCAGCCCGGGCCCGATGCCCGAGACGACGACCACCTTGCCCTGCAACACGTTCTCCACGCTCACCCCAGCATCCGGGCGGCCACGGCGTCCTGCCGGGCCGCGATCCGCGCCGCCCACTGCTCCGGCGTCACCCGCGCGTCCTCGTAGTGGGGCAGCCGGTCGGGCAGCTCGTCGGCCTTGACCACCTCGACGACCGGGCCGTCTTCCGGGCCGAGGTCGCGGGCCAGCCGCTGCCAGCGGATCTGCAGGTACCCGCGGTCGTGGCCGGTGAGTTCGAGCCAGTTCGCCAGGCCGGGGTCGCGTTCGGCGAGCACGAACCGGATCTTGCCGTCGGGGTCGACACGGGCCTGGTCGGCGGTGAGGCTCGTCTGGTGGTTGATGTAGTCGAGCGAGACGTACCAGAGGCTGCCGAGCTGGATGCCCTGGTAGGGCGCGTCCGCGCAGCGCGGCACGGTGACGATCATCGCCTCTTCGGGGCCGAGTTCGTAGTGCCCGGCCGAGGAGAACTGGGTGGTCAGCCCGCCCGGCGTCGAGCGCGGCTCGGTCAGCGTGTTCACCGGCAGGTCGTCGTAGAACCACTTCGGGAAGGCCAGGAACGTCTTCAGCCGGCTGAGCAGGATCTTGCCGGTGACGCCGTAGCGCTTGGCCAGCCCGGACCGGTCCGGCACCGGCGGCGCCTGGCCCGCCGTGTCGACGCACTGGATCCGGATTTCTCCCCGCCGTTCGGTGGCCCAGTCGCTGTAGACCTCACGCACGACGAGCATCGACGAGCCCTCGCCGAGGACGAAGTAGTTCGGCGGCGGGTTGTCGCGAGCGGGGCCGAAGCGCAGCTCGAACCGGCCGTCTTCGTCGATTTCGATCGCCCGGTCGTCGAACGCGGCGAGGCTGTCGGGCACCTCCACCGGCGAGTAGTCGCCGTTGAGGATCTGGAAGCTCAGGTCGGCGGTGGTCCCCCGGACCCCGGTGACGAGGTACTCGCGGTCGGCCCGGATGTTCGCGTTGAAGTACAGCGTGTCCGGGTTGTCCAGGCCCATCTTCGTGTACGGCCCGGTGGACGCGGTGAAGTACGGGAAGTCGCGCTGGTAGGCCCAGGCCATCTGCAGCGACGCCCGGATGCTGCCCGCGAGGTAGTCGTAGCCCTCCAGGAGACCCTGCTCGGTCTGCGCCGGCGGTGCTCCGGCGATCAGCTTTTCGGCCTCGACGATGGCGTCGGCGAACGACCGGGTCAACGAGAACTCGTTCTCGATCATGCCGGGACAGCCCAGCGGTTCGCGAGCAGTTTGAAGCCCGGGATGCCGTCGAAGCTCGTCAGCGTCTCGTAGGTCCGGACGTACCCGATGTGCGACATCCGCCAGGCGCCGTCGCCCTCGCGGCGGTAGGTGTCCTCGTAGAAGGCGGCGCCTTCGATGATCACCTTGTGCTCGGGCACGATGACCTTGTCGGTGAACGACCACCGCCCGGTCGCGGTGTCGCCGTCGACGTCGATCTCGGGCTGAGCTGCGTGGTGCACGGTGATGATGCCGTTGCCGAGGCTCTGGGTGAGGAACTCGACGATGGCGTCGCGGCCCTCGAACCGCTTGCCCCCGCTCCCGACCGCGCGGGTGCCGTAGTCGGCCGTGGCGTCGACGGTGAAGGTGTCGGCCACCTCGTCCCACAGCTTCAGGTCCACCCCGCGCAGGTACCGGTACTTCACCCGCTTGATCTCTTCGAGCACGCCCAGGTCCATGTCCTACAGCGTCCCGCACCGCTTGACCAAAGACAAGAACATGTTCTACTTTTTTCCGGTGTCCGTGACCTCGTACGAGCTCTCGCACCTGGCCGCGCTCGAAGCGGAGGCCGTGCACGTCTTCCGCGAAGTCGCGGCGACCTTCGAGCGCCCGGTCCTGCTCTTCTCCGGCGGCAAGGACTCGGTCGTGATGCTGCACGCCGCGGCGAAGGCGTTCTGGCCCGCGCCGCTGCCGTTCCCCGTGCTGCACGTCGACACCGGCCACAACTTCGACGAGGTCATCCGGTTCCGCGACGAGACCGTCGCCGCGCTCGGCCTGCGCCTGGAGGTCGCGCGCGTGCAGGACGACATCGACGCCGGCCGCGTCGTCGAAGAGACCGGGCCGCGGGCCAGCCGCAACCGGCTGCAGACGGTGAGGCTGCTGCGGGCGATCCGCGAGGGCGGCTTCGACGCCGTGTTCGGCGGCGCCCGCCGCGACGAGGAGAAGGCCCGCGCGAAGGAGCGCGTGTTCAGCTTCCGCGACGAGCACGGCCAGTGGGACCCGCGGGCGCAGCGCCCGGAGCTGTGGAACCTCTACAACGGACGGCACCGCCGCGGTGAGCACATCCGCGTCTTCCCGCTGTCGAACTGGACCGAGCTGGACATCTGGCAGTACATCCGGGACGAGCGGATCGCGCTGCCGCCGCTGTACTACGCGCACCGGCGGCCGGTGGTCCAGCGCGACGGCATGCTGCTCGCGGCCACCCGCTTCCTGTCCCTTGTGGACGGCGAGATGCCGTACGAGGCGACCGTGCGCTTCCGGACCGTCGGGGACGCCACCTGCACCGGCTGCGTCGAGTCCTCGGCGGCGACCCCGTCCGAAGTGGTCGCCGAGGTGGCCGCCACCCGCGTCACCGAACGCGGCGCCACGCGGGCCGACGACCGGATTTCCGAGGCCGGCATGGAAGACCGCAAGCGAGAGGGCTACTTCTGATGCAGCTGCTGCGGATCGCCACCGCCGGGAGCGTCGACGACGGCAAGTCGACGTTGATCGGCCGGTTGCTGTTCGACTCGAAGGCGATCTTCACCGACCAGCTCGCGGCCGTCGAGCGCGCCAGCCGCGACCGCGGCGAGGACTACCCGGACCTCGCGCTGCTCACCGACGGCCTGCGCGCCGAGCGCGAGCAGGGCATCACCATCGACGTCGCCCACCGCTACTTCGCCACGCCGCGGCGCAAGTTCATCATTGCGGACACGCCGGGGCACCTGCAGTACACGCGGAACATGGTGACCGGCGCGTCCACCGCCGACCTGGCGCTGATCCTGGTCGACGCGCGCAAGGGGGTGCTGGAGCAGTCGCGGCGGCACGCGTTCCTGGCGTCCCTGCTGGGGATCGGGCACCTCGTGGTCTGCGTCAACAAGATGGATCTGGTCGAGTGGTCGCAGGAGCGGTTCGACGAGATCCGCGAGGACTTCCGCCGGTTCGCGATGAAACTCGACGTCGCCGACCTGACGTTCGTGCCGGTTTCGGCGCTGCACGGCGACAACGTCGTCCACCGCAGCGCGAGCATGCCGTGGTACGAGGGCACTTCGCTGCTGCACCAGCTGGAGGAGGTGCACGTCGCTTCCGACCGCAACCTGATCGACGCCCGGTTCCCGGTGCAGTACGTCATCCGCCGGTCCGACTTCCGCGGCTACGCGGGCACCATCGCCGGTGGGGTGTTCAAGCCGGGTGACGAGGTCGTGGCGCTGCCGTCGGGGTTCACGTCGAAGGTGCGCGCGGTCTGGGGACCGGGCGGGCAGCCCCTCGAAGAAGCGTTCACCGGGCAGGCGGTGGCCGTGGAGCTGGCCGACGACCTCGACCTCGGGCGCGGGGCCATGCTGTGCCGCCCCGGCAACCGCGCGGAGTCGGCCCGCGAGGTCGACGCGCTGGTCTGCTGGTTCTCCGAGCGCGCGTCGCTGGCCCCCGGGGCGTCCTACGCGGTCCGGCACACGACGACCGAGACGCGGGGCACGGTCGAGCGGCTGGAGTACCGCCTCGACGTCACCACGCTGCACCGCGACGAGACGGCGGAAGCGCTGTCCCTGAACGACATCGGCCGCATCCGGCTGCGCACGCGCTCGCCGCTGCTGTTCGACCCCTACCGCCGCAACCGGGCCACCGGCGGCTTCCTGCTGGTCGACGAGCACACCGGCGACACGGTGGCGGCGGGCATGATCACCGGCGCGGTCGCCGCCCCGGTCGTCTGGCACACCGCGGCGGTCCGGCGCGAGGACCGCCCGACCCGCGGCGCGACGGTGTGGCTGACCGGGCTGTCGGCGTCGGGCAAGTCGTCGGTGGCGGTCGAGCTGGAGCGCCGGCTGGTCGCGGCGGGCCGCCCGGCGTACCTGCTCGACGGCGACAACCTGCGGCACGGGCTGAACGCCGGGCTGGGGTTCAGCCCCGAGGACCGCGCGGAGAACGTCCGGCGGGTGGCGGAGGTGGCGCGCCTGTTCGCGGACGCGGGTGTGGTGGCGATCGCGTCGCTGATCAGCCCGTACGCGGAAGATCGGGCGCGGGCGCGGGCGATCCACGACGGGCTGCCGTTCGTCGAGGTCTTCGTCGACACGCCGCTGGAGGTGTGCGAGGCGCGTGACCCGAAGGGGATGTACGCGAAGGCGCGCGCCGGGGAGATCAAGGGTTTCACGGGCATCGAAGCGCCGTACGAGCGCCCGTCGTCACCCGACCTGGTGCTGCGCCCGGGCGACGGCGACCCGGCGGCGATGGCGGCCGCGGTCCAGGCGCTGCTCGACGACCTCGGCGAGTAGTGCGTGACTCGGTTGGTGGCCGGTGATGCCCCCTCACATCACGGAGCTGGGTGGTCATCCCGTCGCCTGAGGCCGTCAAAATCACTTTGAGCCGGGCCCGCAACCCACAGCGCAACGCGAGGAGACAGCGCGGGCTTGCGGGCCCGGCTCAAAGTGATAGGCCTCAATCAGGCGACGGGATGACCACCCCGCGGCCCACCTCCACAAGCCGAGCAGACAGCGGCAGCCGTGGTCATCCCAGAGCCTGCCCGTCCGGCGAGGACGCTTTTGTCTTGAAGCCGCGGCAGACTCGGCAGCTGCCGAGGCAGGGTGAACGCTCGGCAGGGCGGGGGAGGTCTGGTGACGTTGTTGGTTGCCTTGCGTTGCCGGCCGGCGGTCCGTGTTGACGAAGCACCCCCTGAGGTGCGGGTCTGCGAATCCCCGAGCTTGAACAGCCGAGTAACCGCAGCCATCGCGCTCCGGCGGCGATGGCGGCCGCGGTCCAGGCGCTGCTCGACGACCTCGGCTGAAATTCGCTTGCCCGCGCCTCCTAGGGTGGGCGGCATGACGTCGGTCAGGCAGGTTCAGGTCACCTTCGACTGCGCGGACCCCCAGCGGGTCGCCCGGTTCTGGTCCGAGGTGCTGGGGTACGAGCTGGCGGGCACCGCCTGCAGCGACCCCACCGGCGTGGGCCCGCGGCTGTACTTCCAGCGCGTGCCCGAAGGCAAGGTCGTCAAGAACCGCGTGCACCTCGACGTCCGGGTCGGCACCGGCCTCGTCGGCGAAGAGCGGCTGGCGGCGCTCGAGGCCGAGTGCGCGCGGCTGGAGAAGCTCGGCGCGGTCCGCGGGCAGCTCCTGCTCGCCGACGAGGAAAACGAGTCGTGCCAGAACATGCAGGACATCGAGGGCAACGAGTTCTGCCTCGACTGACCCCTACTCCGCTTCCAGGACGAAGAAGAGGAAGCTCGGGAAGGTGTCGAGGATTTCGAAGTCGCCGGGGAACAGCTCCCGGGCGGCAGGCACCGGGTGCGGTTCGCTGATCACGGCGATCCGGAAGCCGGCCGCGGTGAAGGCGTCGGTCATCGCGTGCAGCGGCTTGTTCCAGAACGTCATCCGCGCTTTTTCGCCGTGGAGCTCGAATTCGTCGGTCCAGGTGTACTGCGCGAAGTAGTCCGGCCGCGGCCCTTCCTGGCGGTGCGTGAGGTTGACCATCATCGGGTGGTTGACCGAGGCGATCAGCCGGCCGCCGGGCTTCAGCACGCGCCGGAACTCGGCGAGCACCGGGTCCCAGTCGCGCAGGTAGTGCAGCACCAGCGACGCGACGACGTCGTCGAATTCGGCGTCGGGGTAGGGCAGCGGATCGGCCAGGTCGGCCACCCGCAGGTCCGCGTCCTCGCCGAGCAGCGTTTTCGCGTGCGCCAGCATGCCGGGGCTCTGGTCGAACCCGCTGACGAGTGCGCCGTTCGCCCGCAGCTGCGCGAACAGCGGCCCCGAGCCGCAGCCGGCGTCGAGGATCCGCCGGCCGGCCACGTCCCCGGCGAGCGCGAGGGTCGCGGGCCGCTCGTAGTAGGCGTTCATCAGGCTGGCTTCGTTTTCGGCGGTGTAGGCCGAGGCGAACTCGTCGTAGGCGGCAGTCATGCGGCCCATGGTGCCCGAACCGGCGCGCCCGTGCCACGAGTCCCTCCACAATGGACTGTCCGCGCGGTCGGCGCCTCCCTCGGGCGGTGGACCCGGGCGCGGTCTCCGGCGCCGGAGGCCGCGCCCGGGCCGGCTCAGCGCGCGGTGCGCATCTCGGCCGCCGCCGTCAAGCCGTTGACCCACAACGACTGCACCTTCGCGGCCTCGGCAGACGACGGCTTCGCGTTCTTGCACGCCGTTCCCGGGCCGTGGCCCGACATCAGTTCCGTGCACGGGCCGCTGTAGTGGTCCGGCAGCCCGAGGTTGTGGCCCAGCTCGTGGGCCGCGATGCGGGTCGGGTCGAAGCCCTCCGCGACCTGGCTCGTGTCCAGGTAGATCTGGCCGCGGCCGTGGCCGTTCGTGTTCGTGTACGAGCCGCCGCTGTGGATCTCCTGGAACACGATCGTCGCGCCCGTGCTGCGCTTGACGAGCTTCACGTCGGTGACCGCCGCGTTCCAGTTGGCCGCGCCCTGGTCGATCTGCGCCAGGTAGTCCGGAGCACCCGACGAGCTGTAGTACAGCGTCGTGACGGCGGCCGCCGAAGCAACCGGAGCCAGGGCCAGCGGGGCTGCGACAGCCGTGGCCACCGCCACGATCCGGCCGAGCACGCGTCCGTTCATCGTGTCTCCTTTGTCGGATTCAGAGAGCACTTCACCGTGTTTCGCGCGATCAGGTTAGAAGGTCACCACCAGGGTGGCCACGGCCGAAAGTCGGCGTTACCCGCCGCGCGGCCCGTACATGATCACCGCCACCCCCGCGAGGCACAGCAGCGCGCCGAGCACGTCGTAGCGGTCCGGCCGGTAACCGTCCGCCACCATCCCCCAGGCCAGCGACCCGGCCACGAACACGCCGCCGTACGCGGCGAGGATGCGGCCGAAGTGGGCGTCCGGCTGGAGCGTCGCCACGAACCCGTACACGCCCAGGGCCAGCACTCCCCCGCCGATCCACAGCCAGCCACGGTGTTCGCGGACGCCCTGCCAGACCAGCCACGCTCCGCCGATCTCGCACACCGCCGCCGCGAGGAACAGGATGATCGACCGGAGGACCACCCCGGGATACTAGCTGCCGTGCCGTTCACGCTCAGTCATCCCGCCGCCGTGCTGCCCCTGGCGAGACGGCCGCTGGTGCCCTCGGCGCTCGTCGCCGGGTCCGTCGCGCCGGACGTCTTCTGGTTCGTCCCGCGGCCGGTGCCCGACGTCGGCCTGAGCAAGACCCACGAATTCGCCTCGGCCCTCTGGCTCGATCCGCTCATCGCCCTGCTCCTGCTGGCCCTGTTCCACGTCCTGCTCAAGCGGCCGCTCCTGGCGCTGGCCCCGCAACCGCTCGCCGAGCGGCTCCCCCGCCAGTTCAGCTGGCGACGGCCCGGCTGGATCGCGCTGTCGCTCGTCCTCGGCGCCCTCACGCACGTCGGCTGGGACGCCTTCACGCACGAGAGCGGCGGGTTAGCCTTCCTGCGGATCCCGCTCGTCACCGGCGTCGACGTCGGACGCCTGATCCAGCTGGTCAGCACGATCGCCGGGGCGGTTGTCCTGGCCTGGTGGCTGGTCCGCTGGTACCGCCTCGCCCCGACCCGGCCCGCACCACCGCGCAGCCGGTACCCCAAGGCCGCCACGGCCTTCCTCGCCGCCGGCGTCGTGACCGGCATGCTCGCCGAAACCCTGCCGTTCCTGGCCGAGCACGACCCGATGACCCACGCCGGCGTCTTCGGCAACGCCACCTACCTCGCCGTCACCGGTGCCGTCAGCGGGTTCTTCGCCGCGCTCGGGCTTTACGCCCTCGCCTGGTATATGTCGTTATACGCAAAACGGGCCACCCGGAAGGGTGACCCGTTTTGCGAAGAAGAACTCAGACGGTGAAGCCGAGGGCGCGCAGCTGCTCGCGGCCGTCCTCGGTGATCTTCTCCGGGCCCCACGGCGGCATCCAGACCCAGTTGATCCGGAAGTCCTTGACCAGGCCGCCGCTGGTGAGCGCGGCGTTCGTCTGGTCCTCGATGACGTCGGTCAGCGGGCAGGCCGCCGAGGTCAGCGTCATGTCGAGGGTCGCGGTGTTGTCCGGCTCGACGCGGATGTCGTAGACCAGGCCGAGGTCGACGACGTTGATGCCGAGCTCCGGGTCGACCACGTCACGCATGGCTTCTTCGACGTCCTCGATCTTCGCCAGGTCGAGGTCCTGCTTCGCGGTGGTCTCGGCGTCGAGGTCGGCGGCGGTCCGGCCTTCCCGAGCGTCGGTGGCGGTGTCTTCGGTCATGCCTTTTCAGCTCCACTGGTCGTCCGGGCGACGGCGTCCTTGAAAGCCATCCAGCCGAGGAGGGCGCACTTCACGCGGGCCGGGTACTTGGCGACGCCCGCGAAGGCGACCCCGTCCTCCAGCACGTCCTCGTCCGGCTCGACCTTTCCCTTGCCCTGCATCAGTTCCACGAAGGCGTCCATGGTGGTGAACGCCTCGTCGATCGTGTGGCCGACGACGAGATCCGTCAAGACCGACGTCGAAGCCTGGCTGATCGAGCAGCCCTGGCCCTCGTAGGAGACGTCGGCGACCTTCCCGTCGTCGAGCTTGACCCGCAGCGTCACCTCGTCGCCGCAGGTCGGGTTGACCTGGAACGACTCGGCGTCGAACGGGTCCCGGAGGCCGCGCCCGTGCGGGTTCTTGTAGTGGTCCAGGATGATCTCCTGGTACATGCTCTCCAGGTTCACTGCGCCACCCCGAAGAACTTCTGGGCCTCCCGGATGCCCGCGACGAGCGCGTCCACTTCGGACAGCTCGTTGTACAGGTAGAAGGACGCGCGCACGGTCGCCTGCGCGTTGCAGGCCCGGTGCAGCGGCCAGGCGCAGTGGTGGCCGACGCGGACGGCGATGCCGAGGCTGTCGAGCACCTGGCCGGCGTCGTGCGGGTGCACGCCGTCGATCACGAACGACACGGTCGCGCCGCGGTCCTCGAGGTCCGTCGGCCCGATGATCCGGACGCCGGGGATGGCGCCGATGCCCTCGATCGCCGCCGCGGCGAGCTGGTGCTCGTGCGCGGCGACGCGGTCCATGCCGATCGCCGAGAGGTAGTCGACGGCCGCGCCGAGGCCGATGGCCTGCGACGTCATCGGCACGCCGGCCTCGAACCGCTGCGGCGGCGGCGCGAAGGTCGAGCCCTCCATGCGGACCATCTCGATCATCGACCCGCCGGTCAGGAACGGCGGCATCGCTTCGAGCAGCTCGGTGCGGCCGTACAGCACACCGATGCCCGACGGGCCCAGCATCTTGTGCCCGGAGAACACCGCGAAGTCGACGCCCAGCGCGTGGAAGTCCACGGCGAAGTGGGGCACCGACTGGCAGGCGTCGAGCACGGTGAGCGCGCCGACCGCCTTGGCCTTCTCGACCAGCAGCGAGACCGGGTTGACCGTGCCGAGCACGTTGGACTGGTGCGCGAACGCGACCACCTTCGTGCGCGGGGTGATCAGCTCGTCCACATCGGACAGGTCGAGGCGGCCGTTTCCGGTCACCTTGAACCACTTCAGCGTCGCGCCGGTGCGCTGGCACAGCTGCTGCCACGGCACGAGGTTCGCGTGGTGCTCCATCTCGGTGACGACGATCTCGTCACCCGGGCCGACCACGAACCGCGCGGCCTCGGGACCGGCGGTGGCGGCGTTGCTCATCGAGTACGCGACGAGGTTGATGCCCTCAGTGGCGTTCTTGGTGAACACCAGCTCTTCGGGGTCGGCGCCGACGAACTCGGCGATCTTCGCCCGCGCGGACTCGTACGCGTCCGTCGCCTCTTCGGACAGCTGGTGCGCACCGCGGTGCACGGCGGCGTTCGAGGTGAAGACGTACTCGCGCTCGGCCTCGAACACCGCTTGCGGGCGTTGCGACGTCGCCCCGGAGTCCAGGTACACCAAGGGTTTCCCGTCACGAACCGTGCGCGACAGGATGGGGAAGTCGGCCCTCAGGGCCGCCACGTCGAGTGGCACAGAACCGGCCGAGGTGGTGGTCATCGGGCCGACTCCTCTCTTCTCGGTGTAGTGAGACGTGTCAGACCGCGGCGGGCTCGGTCTTGCCGGTGTACTTGACGTACCCGTTCTCCTCGAGCTCGTCCGCCAGCTCCTTGCCGCCCGACTCGACGATCTTGCCGCCGGCGAAGACGTGCACGAAGTCCGGCGTGATGTGCCGCAGGATCCGGGTGTAGTGCGTGATCAGCATGACGCCGACCTCGCTGTCGGCCTTGTACTGGTTGACGCCTTCGGAGACGATCCGCAGCGCGTCGACGTCGAGGCCGGAGTCGGTCTCGTCGAGGATGGCGAACTTCGGCTTGAGCAGCGCCAGCTGCAGGATCTCGTGGCGCTTCTTCTCGCCGCCGGAGAAGCCCTCGTTGACCGAGCGCTCGGCGAACTCCTGCGAGATCTCGAGCTTGCCCATCTCCTCCTTGACCTCCTTGACCCAGTGGCGCAGCTTGGGGGCCTCGCCACGGACCGCGGTGGCCGCGGTGCGGAGGAAGTTGGACATCGACACGCCCGGCACCTCGACCGGGTACTGCATGGCCAGGAACAGGCCGGCCCGCGCGCGCTCGTCGACGCTCATCTCGAGCACGTTCTCGCCGTCGAGCAGCACCTCACCCGAGGTGACCTCGTACTTCGGGTGGCCGGCGATGGCGTAGGACAGCGTGGACTTGCCCGAGCCGTTCGGGCCCATGATCGCGTGCGTCTCGCCCGACTTGATGGTCAGGTTGACGCCCTTGAGGATCTCCTTGGCGCCCTCTTCGGTCGTGACCGAGGCGTGGAGGTCCTTGATTTCCAGCGTAGCCATTTCTTCGTTTCCTAAGTCAGAGAGGGCGGTCAGGCACCGACGGCTTCGAGTTCGGCTTCGATCGCCGCTTCGAGGCGCTCGCGCACCTCGGGGACGTCGATCTTGACCAGGATCTCGTGGAAGAACCCGCGCACGACTAGGCGCCGCGCGGCTTCTTCGGCGATCCCGCGCGACTGCAGGTAGAACAACTGCTCGTCGTCGAACCTTCCCGTCGCGCTCGCGTGGCCGGCGCCTTCGATCTCGCCGGTCTCGATCTCGAGGTTCGGCACCGAGTCCGCGCGCGCACCCGGCGTGAGCACCAGGTTGCGGTTGAGCTCGTAGGTGTCGGTGGCCTCGGCGGCCGCGCGGATCAGGACGTCGCCAATCCATACGGTGTGCGCGTCAGGCCCTTCTCCTGAACTGCCCTGCAGCGCGCCCTTGTACATCACGCGCGACTTGCAGTTCGGGACCGCGTGGTCGACGAAGAGGCGGTGCTCCTGGTGCTGGCCCTTGTCCGCGAAGTAGACGCCGAGCATCTCGACGTCGCCGCCCTTGTCGGCGAAGGTCGCCGTCGGGGAGACGCGGACCAGGTCACCGCCCAGGGTGATCACGGTGTGCCGCAGCGCGGCGTCGCGGCCCAGCTTCAGGTGCTGCTCGGAGACGTGCACGGCGTCGTCGGCCCAGTCCTGGACGCTGACCACGGTGACCTTGGCGCCGTCGCCGATGACGAACTCGACGTTGTCGGCGTAGGTGCCGGAGCCGACGTGGTCGAGCACGATCACGGCTTCGGCGAACGCCTCGGCGCGGACCTGCAGGTGCCCGTAGGCGACCTGGCCCTCGCCCGGGCCGTGGATCCGCAGCACGGACGGCTTCGACGCCTTCGTCTCCTTCGGCACCGTCACGACGGTGGCGTGGGCGAAGGACGAGTACGCCTGCGCGGCGATCCGGTCGCTCGGGACACCGGCGGCGCCCAGCCGCTCGTCGTCCCGGCCGACCGACTCGATCTTCAGCTCGGGCGCGGCCTCGGTTTCGAGGGTGATCTCGCCGGTGGCGACGGCACTGCCGTCGTGCAGGCCGCGCAGACGCTTCATCGGCGTGAAGCGCCAGTTCTCCTCACGACCGCCCGGGACCTCGAAGGCCTCGACGTCGTAGGAGGTGAAGCGCTCCGCGCGGGACGCGGCCGGGATGACCGCGCCCTCGCGAAGAGCTTCCGAAACGTTGTTCTCAGTGACCGACATGACTAGCCGACGGACCCTTCCATCTGGAGCTCGATCAGGCGGTTCAGCTCGAGCGCGTACTCCATCGGCAGCTCACGGGCGATCGGCTCGACGAAGCCGCGCACGATCATCGCCATCGCCTCGGCCTCGTCGAGGCCGCGCGACATCAGGTAGAACAGCTGGTCCTCGCTGACCTTGGACACCGTGGCCTCGTGGCCCATGGACACCTCGTCGTTGCGGATGTCCACGTACGGGTACGTGTCCGAACGCGAGATCGTGTCCACCAGCAGCGCGTCGCAGACCACGCTGGAGCGCGAGTGGTGCGCCCGCTTGGCCACGCGGACCAGGCCGCGGTAGGAGGTGCGGCCGCCGCCGCGCGCCACCGACTTCGACACGATGGTCGAGGACGTGTACGGCGCGAGGTGCTCCATCTTGGCGCCCGCGTCCTGGTGCTGGCCCTCGCCCGCGAACGCGACCGACAGGACCTCGCCCTTGGCGTGCTCGCCCATGAGGAACACCGACGGGTACTTCATCGTCACCTTGGAACCGATGTTGCCGTCGATCCATTCCATGGTCGCGCCCTCTTCGCACTTGGCGCGCTTGGTGACCAGGTTGTAGACGTTGTTCGACCAGTTCTGGATGGTCGTGTAGCGGCAGCGGGCGCCCTTCTTGACGATGATCTCCACGACCGCCGAGTGCAGCGAGTCGGACTGGTAGATCGGCGCCGTGCAGCCCTCGACGTAGTGCACGTACGCACCTTCGTCGACGATGATCAGGGTGCGCTCGAACTGGCCCATGTTCTCGGTGTTGATCCGGAAGTAGGCCTGCAGCGGGATCTCGACGTGCACGCCCTTCGGCACGTAGATGAACGAGCCGCCGGACCACACCGCCGTGTTCAGCGCGGAGAACTTGTTGTCACCGGCCGGGATGACCGAGCCGAAGTACTCCTGGAACAGCTCCGGGTGCTCCTTGAGCGCGGAGTCGGTGTCCAGGAACAGGACGCCCTGCTCCTCCAGGTCCTCGCGGATCTGGTGGTAGACGACCTCGGACTCGTACTGCGCGGCGACACCGGCGACGAGGCGCTGCTTCTCCGCCTCGGGGATGCCGAGCTTGTCGTAGGTGTTCTTGATGTCCTCGGGCAGTTCCTCCCAGGAGGTGGCCTGCTTCTCCGTGGACCGCACGAAGTACTTGATGTTCTCGAAGTCGATCCCGGAGAGGTCGGCCCCCCAGTTGGGCATGGGCTTCTTCTCGAAGAGCTTGAGCGCCTTCAGTCGCGCTTCGCGCATCCACTCCGGCTCGGACTTCTTCGAGGAGATGTCGGTGACGACGTCCTCGTTCAGCCCGCGACGGGCGCTGGCGCCCGCCTCGTCGGAGTCGGCCCAGCCGAACGCGTACTTGCCAAGGGACTCGATGGTCTCTTCCTGGCTCAGTGGCGCGGTGGTGGGAGTGCGCTGCTCGGCAGCGGCAGTCATGCGGGTTTCCCTCCATTCGGGATCCGTGCTGTGCGTCCCTCGGGGGACGCCGTTCTCACCGGCTCGGGATGGGCCGGCTGACCCGCCGTGACGGGTACGTGGGTGGTGCACGCGGAGTCCCCGCGTGCGATGGTCGCCAGCCGCTGGACGTGGGTGCCCAGCAGCTGCGCGAACGCCTCCGTCTCGGCCTCGCACAGCTGCGGGAACTCCGCGGCGACGTGGGCGACCGGACAGTGGTGCTGGCAGAGCTGCGCGCCCACGTTCTGACCGGGGGCCGGAGCCCCGACCTGGCGGGTCGACGCAGCGTAGCCTTCCCTGCTCAGGGCGGCCGCGAGGGCCTCCGCGCGCGCCGCCGGATCACCCGGTGCGGTGATCGCGGAGCGGTGCGGGCCGACGAGCTTCTCGATGCGCTGCTCGGCGAAGGCGCGGACGGCGTCCTCCCCGGCGTGCTCGGCCAGGAAACGGATCGCGGAGACGGCCAGGTCGTCGTAGGCGTGCCCGAAGCGGGCGCGGCCGGGCTCGGTCAGCAGGAAGAGCTTCGCGGGACGACCCCGGCCCCGGGGTCCGCGGCGCGGCGCGTCCCGCGTCTCGGCTTCGCCGTCCGCGAGAAGGGCGTCGAGGTGCCGCCGGACGGCGGTGGGGCTGATCCCGAGCTGCTCGGCGACCACGACGGCGGTCATGGGACCCTGTTCGAGCAGCAGCCGGGCGACCTCCTGACGGGTCTTGCCCTCGGCGCTGACCTGCGACGGGACGTGCGGGTGGGTGGCGCGGGGCATGTCGCCGCCCGCCTGGTCACCCGCCTCCGTCTTTTTCACAACACAAGTGTGTCTTATTTCCGGGTGACCCGCAAAGGCGGGGTGTCCGGCAGTGATCCGACTCACTCGCCAGGGGGACCGATACCCTGCACGCGTGGCAGTGGGTGAACAGGAGCAGCAAGTGGCACGGCTCGAAACCGGCAGTGCCCACCCCGTGACGCTCTCGCCCGTCCGCCCCCGCGAACCGCTCCCCCTCGAGCCCGCCGAGCAGCGCGGCCTGAACGTGGTCCGGCGCTTCGGCACGGTCGGCTCGCTGTTCCTCGCCCTCGGCTCCCTCGGCGCCGGCGCCGCCCCGGTGATCAACCCGGTGCAGGAGATCCCGGTCCTGCGGCTGTTCACCCGGATCCCGACGGTCTCGCTGGCCATCGCCATCTCCGGGATGGGCATCCTGGTGCTCAGCTGGCTGATGCTCGGCCGGTTCGCCCAGCCCAGCCGGGAGCGGCTGGCCTCGCAGGGCCAGCTCGCGCGCACCACGGCGCTGTGGGTGCTGCCCCTGCTGGTCATCCCGCCGCTGTTCTCCCGCGACGTCTACAGCTACCTCGCGCAGAGCGAGATCGTGCACCGCGGCATGGACCCGTACGTCCTCGGCCCGGCGCAGGCGCTCGGCGTCGCGGACCCGTTCACCGCGGGCGTGTCGAACATGTGGCGCGAGACGCCGGCCCCGTACGGACCGCTGGTGCTGCGCCTGGGCGGCTGGCTGGCGCCCCTGGCGGGCAACAGCATCGCCGTCGGCGTGCTGCTGCAGCGGCTGCTCGCGCTCGCCGGCGTCATCCTCATCGTCTGGGCGCTGCCCCGGCTGGCCCGCCGCTTCGGCGTGCAGCCGGCGACGGCGCTGTGGCTCGGCGCCCTGAACCCGCTGCTGATCTTCCACTTCGTGGCCGGCGCCCACAACGACTCGCTGGCCGTCGGCCTGATGCTCGCCGGGCTGGAGATCGGCATCCGGCGGCTGCCGATCCGGGTGAAGGGCGACACCCCGCCCCCGCTGGCCCGCGGGGAACTGCTCTACATCGGGCTGGGCGTCGCGATCATCACCCTGGGCGTGGCGGTGAAGCTGCCCGCGGTGTTCGCGCTGCCGTTCTTCGCGGTGATGGTGGCGCGGCGCTGGCACGGGCGGCTGAAGGACCTGTTCCTGGCCGGCGCGCCGATGGCGGTGTGGTTCGGCGTGGTGCTGGTCGCCGTCTGCTTCGGCACCGGGCTCGGCTTCGGCTGGGTCGGGGCGACGTTCAACACGCCCGGGCTGGTCCGGTCCTGGATCTCCCCCACCGCGGAGCTGGCCAACCTCTCCGGCGTCCTCGGCATCGCGCTGGGCCTGGGCAACCACACGAACGCGCTGGTCCCGATCCTCGGCGCGCTGGGCTACCTGGTCGCCGTCGGGATCACCTTCAAGTTCCTCTGGGACAGCTTCAAGTGGCGCTACCGGCCGATCATCGGGCTCGGGGTCTCCATGGGGGCGGTGATGATCCTGCAGATCAACCTGCAGCCCTGGTACGTGCTCTGGGCGGTGATCCCGCTCGCCGCCGCGGCCGGGACGTCGCGGTTCCGGGTGGCGGCGGCGGTGCTGTCGGCCGCCCTGCCGTTCCTGCTGCCGCCGACCGGCAGCACCTTCGACGGGCGCCCGTACGTGCTGCCGTTCGCCTACGTCGCGGCGATCGTCGTCTGCGGCGCGGGAATGCTGGTCGTGCGGCGGCTCGCTCCCGTGTTGCTCGCCAAGCCGTCCCCGCGGGTGCCCGAGCCGGTCGACGCCGTATCGTGACCCGATGTGAGTGTCCCTGCCGTCGAGATCAGCGGGCTGGTCAAAAGCTACGGCTCCACCCGCGCGGTCGACGGCCTCGACCTGCGGATGGAGCGCGGCAGCCTGCTCGCCCTGCTCGGCCCGAACGGGGCCGGCAAGACCACCACCGTCGAGGTCTGCGAAGGGTTCTCGAAACCTGACGCGGGTTCGGTGCGCGTGCTCGGCCTCGACCCGGTCCGCGAGTCCGCGGCGCTGCGTCCCCGCGTCGGCATCATGCCCCAGGGCGGCGGCGCGTACCCGGGTGTCCGCGCCGACGAGATGCTGGGCCTGGTGGCCTCCTGCGCGGCGACCCCGCTCGACCCGGCGTGGCTGCTGGACGTCCTCGGGCTGGCCCCGGTCCGCCGCACCCCGTTCAAGCGCCTCTCCGGCGGCCAGCAGCAGCGGCTGTCGCTGGCGTGCGCCCTGGTCGGGCGGCCCGAACTGGTGTTCCTCGACGAGCCGACGGCGGGCATGGACCCCCAGGCCCGGCGCCTGGTGTGGGACCTGCTGTCGGCGTTGCGCCGCGACGGCGTCTCGGTGCTGCTGACCACGCACCTGATGGAGGAGGCCGAGGCACTGGCCGACACGGTGGTGATCGTCGACCACGGCAAGGTGGTGGTGTCGGGCGCGCCGCAGACGTTGACGGTGGACGAGACGGGCAACGCGGGCCTGCGCTTCAAGGCCAGAACCCGGCTCGACACGGCTTTGCTGGCGGCGGCGCTGCCGGAGGGTTACGCGGTGCGCGAGTCGGCGCCGGGGACGTACGTGGTGGTGGGCTCGGTCGACCCCCAGGTGGTGTCGACGGTGACGGCGTGGTGCGCGCAGCAGGGCGTGCTGCCGGAGGAGCTGCAGGTGGGCAAGCGGACGCTGGAAGAGGTCTTCCTGGAGCTGACCGGACGGGAGCTGCGGGCATGACATTCGCTCCCGGCACTTTCACGCCGGCCCCCGGCCGCGGCTCACTGGGCCGGATGCTGCGCACGCACGCCCGCGTCGAGGTGAGTTTGACGCTGCGCCACGGAGAGCAGGTGCTGCTGACCCTGCTGATCCCGCTGGCGCTGCTGATCGGGCTGTCCCTTTTGGACATCCTGCCGGCGTCTTCGCTGGGCGCGGTTCCCCGGGTGGACTGGATCACGCCCCGGATCCTGGCGCTGGCGGTGATGTCGTCGGCGTTCACCGGCCAGGCGATCGCGCTGGGCTTCGACCGGCGTTACGGGGTGTTGAAGCGCTTGTCGGCAACGGCGTTGCCGCGGTGGCTGCTGGTGGCGGGCCGCCTGGCGGCGGCGCTGGTGGTCGTGGTCCTGCAGTCGGTGATCATCGGCGTGGTGGCGGCGTTCCTGGGGTGGTCGCCTTCCCTCGCGGGACTGGTCTCGGCGGTGTTGCTGCTGGTGCTGGGGACGTTGGCGTTCGGAGCACTGGGCGTTCTGCTGGGCGGGGCGTTGCGCGCCGAGGCGGTGCTGGCCCTGGCGAACATCGTGTGGTTCGTGCTCCTGCTGGCGGGCGGCATCCTGCTGGCGCCGTCTTCGTTGCCGTCGGGGCTGGCGCGCGTGGTGGAGCTGCTGCCGTCGGGGGCGCTGGCGGAGGGGATGCGGACGGCGTTGGTGGACGGTTCGTTCGCTCCGGGGCCGATGGTGGTCTTGGCGGTGTGGGCGGCGATTGCGGGCGCGGTGGCTTCGCGGACGACGAAGCTCACCTGAGCCTTTCCACCGCCAGATCTCGGCGATCCCTCGAGAGACCGTCCGGGATCCCGGCAACCAAGTGACCTAGGTCCCTTGCGGCCGTCCCCGCACTCTGAGCGTCCGGACCTGCCGGAAGCGTGATTTCCGCGCGCTCTACCATCGATGCCGTGCCGTTCACCAGCCTCGTCGCCCGCCTGCCGTTTCCCTCCGCCGCCGTGCAGCGGGCCGTCGGGATCGCCGCCGTCGTCGCGCAGGCGCTGATCGGCGTCACCGGGTCCATCGTGCGCGTCACCGGGTCCGGGCTCGGCTGCCCGACCTGGCCGCAGTGCGTGGCCGGCAGCCTGGTGCCTAAGCACGACTCCGGGATCGACGCGCTCAACCAGTGGATCGAGTTCGGCAACCGGCTGCTGACCTTCGTCGTCGTCCTGGTCGCCGCCGTCGCGGTCATCACGGCGTGGCGCGTGCAGATCGACCACCCGGAGCGCAAGCGCCTGGTCAAGCTGGCCTGGACGATGCCCGGCGGCGTCGTGCTGCAGGCCGTCGTCGGCGGCCTCACGGTGCTCGCGAAGCTGGAGTGGTGGACGGTCGCGATCCACTTCCTCGCGACGACCCCGCTCGTCTGGCTGGCCGTCCTGCTGCTGCGCGCGTTCCGCGAAGGCGACGAGCCCCCGCGCCTGCTGGTCCCGCCGGCCGGCCGCACGATCCTGGTCCTGCTCGCCGCCGTCATGTGGCTGGTGCTGGCGGCGGGCACCACGGTGACCGGCGCGGGCCCGCACAGCGGTGACATCAACACGCACCGCCTCGACGCCCCGGTGGAGGCGCTGGCCCAGGTCCACGGCGGACTGCTGGTGCTCTACCTGCTGCTGCTGGCGGTGTTCGGCCTGCAGCTGCTGCGCATCGGCGCCCCGAAGGGCCTCTGGCGGCGCTACACGGTGGTCTGGGTGGTCGCCGTCGCGCAGGGCGGGCTCGGTTCGCTGCAGTACGCGCTGGGCGTGCCGGAGGCGATGGTGTCGTTCCACGTGTTGGGCGCGATGGCGGTCATCATCGCGACGGCGTCGCTGTGGACGGGCAGCCGCGACCGCGGCCCGGTGACGTCGCTGACGGCGGCGCCGAAGGAGCTCACGGCCGCCTGACGGCTACGCGGCCTTAACTCCGCGTCGGCGTGGCCGTCCGGTGCGTGAGCTACTGTTCGCGCCATGACGTCGCGCACCGCGCCCAAGCCGCTCATCTCCCACCGACGCGGCACCGGCGAGATGATCGTGCTCAAGACCTTCCTGCTGGTGCCGTTCGCGGCGCTCCTGATCGCGGTCCCCCTGGTGTGGGGCTGGGGCATGACGTGGATCGACCTGATCCTCGCGGCGGGGTTCTACGTGTTCGCCACGCTCGGCGTGACGGTCGGTTTCCACCGCTACTTCACCCACGGCGCGTTCAAGGCGTCCCGGCCGCTGCGCGTGGTGCTGGCGATCGCGGGCAGCATGGCGGTCCAGGGTTCGGTGATCTTCTGGGTGGCGAGCCACCGCCGCCACCACGCCTTCGCCGACCGAGAGGGCGACCCGCACTCGCCGTGGCTGTTCGGCACATCCCCATCGGCACTGCTGCGCGGCTTCTGGCACGCGCACATGGGGTGGATGTTCGGCCGCGAGGTGACCAACGCGGACCGGTTCGCCCCGGACCTGGTGGCGGACGCGGACGTGCGCTGGGTGAACCGGTATTTCTGGCTGTGGATCACGTTGAGCTTGGCCCTGCCGGCGGTGCTGGGCGGGCTGATTTCGTGGTCGTGGTGGGGCGTGGTGACGGCGTTCTTCTGGGCGGGGCTGGTGCGGATCGCGTTCCTGCACCACGTGACGTGGTCGGTGAATTCGGTGTGCCACCTGATCGGGGAACGGCCTTTCGCCAGCCGCGACAAGGCGGCGAACTTCTGGCCGTTGGCGTTGTTGTCGATGGGTGAGTCTTGGCACAACTCGCACCACGCTGACCCGACTTGTGCGCGGCACGGGGTGTTGCGGGGGCAGGTGGATGTTTCGGCTCGGGTGATCTGGGCGTTCGAGCGGTTCGGGTGGGCGAAGGACGTGCGGTGGCCGCGGATGGATCGGCTGGCCGCGAAGCGGGCGCAGGCAAGCGCTTAGCCATAGAGATCGCCAGAAACATCTTAATGCTGCGCCGCTGACACGAATGAGAGGCGGAGCTCTCGATCGTGTCGACCACCTCACCTCTAGCGTGAGCCCATGTATAAAAAATTCAGCCACTGGTTGAAAAAAAGGAAAATGCGTGCGGCGGCTTTTGTGCTGACCCTATCAGCGATAGCGGCAATCCTCTCGCCGAACCCCGCCAATGCAGCACCCACACCAGCGGTAGCGGCCTACGCGGCACCAGCGAAATTGGCGCAGGAATTCGCGACTTCGGTCCCCAAGCCAGCACCCATCAAGACACCGACCATCGCGTCGCCTGTCCCCCTTCCCAAGGGCGCACCGATCGAGGCCACGCCGATCCCGGACACCACCAATCCGGTCAAACCACGTGGTGGCGGCGGCAACACCGGTAACTGATCAACTCACTACAGACAACGGAACCTCGTAACTAGGGTGAACCACTTTGGTTACGAGGGCTTCCACCGGAATGCGATCCCGTAGGTCTCTCGCGGGTGACACCCTTCGATAAAGGTGTGCCGCACAAATCCATCTTCGACGGGCAGCAAGTGCGGGTCACCGTCAGGAGGTCGGCACCTCCGTTCGTATTCAGTCTGCTCCGCGTACCACCAGCAAGCCTCGGGTATGCATTTCTCATCGAAGGCGATCTGCATCGTCAGACCGGCGATCGGCCTGCCATCCCGAGCGCACATGCCGGGTGCAATACCGTGGTGATCGACGTCGACGTTGATCCACTCACGCTGCTCGGCCAGTTCGCCGTCGAGCGCCTCCGACACGAAGGTGTACCGCTCGCCCCGGCGAAGCGGCCTGCGGAAGCGCAGACAGACCTGCACAGGGTCACCAGGATGCACTCCGGGTGAAGTGACCAGCCGACACGCCCACAGAGCCGTCACCGGGATCTCTTCCGGCTCGTGTGACCAGCCGGTCAGTGCGTGCACGTGATAGCCGTCGACGCCGTCCTCGCAGGCGACTATGTCACGCTCGGTTATCCGGCGCTGGGCCGTTTTGCGGTGCATCACCACCGTGACGATCATGCGTTCCACGAATACCGGCTGCGCGCCCTTGGAGGCTGCCCGCGCCCGCCAGCCGACGCGCTGGTCGCTCGCGACCTGCCGCACCGCGCGTCCGATGTCGATGTAGAACCGCCAGCCCGGCTCGTCCAGCGAAGCCAATTTCTCCGCGAGGCACCCGGCCAGGTCACCGACAGCCCGCCGCCAGGCCTTGTGCATCGGGGTGGTCGTGCTGGGCGGCGGATCGCCGAAGACACCGCGCAGCCGCATCAACTGCTTGAAACGATCGTCCAGCGTCGGCTTCCAAGTGGTCTCGCCGGGGGCCGGCGGGATCCGGAACGCCGCCATCAGCGTGTTGCGGCGACGGGAATCCCCCGCGGAGCCGAGCTTGCCGATCTCGTCGGCGATCAGCCCCAGCACGGCGAACGCGCGCGATTCGGGTGGCTCAGCGGACAACACCGCGACTGGAGCCACCAGAGAGCGGAGTGTGGCGGCCGACTTGCTCCCCGGCTCTTCGATCGCGTAGCGGAGAAACCGCAGGGGCTCTCCGTCTTTGCGGATCGCCAGCCACCGCAGCGCGTCTTCGACCTCCGCGGGTGAAGCCACCTCGGCGACGCGCTCTCGGTCCGTCGGGATGGTCACGGAATCCTCCACCGACAATGATCGACAATTCCCCGGCAAGCCCGGACAACGGCGAACCGAGTATCGGCAGCCGTTCGACGACGAGAAACTCGCCCCGAAAACAAAAGATCATTTCCGGTCCGGCCGGTCACCGGTCACCATTGCCCTAGGCGTACTAGTACACCATCAAGAGGGGTAGAACAATGGCCAAGGACGTCGACGGCAGATCAGGAACGCCGTCGCCCCGGCAGGACGACGGCCGCAGTTTGCGTGAACTGATCAAAGCCGGCTTCGCCGGGATCGGTGGGCTCTACATGGTCACCGGCTCGCTGGCCGTAACCGCCATGGGCGCGGTCGTCGCGCTGGCTCTGGTGGCCCTTCGAGCCGCCCGGTGACTACGCCAGCTGCTGCCGCACCGCCGAGGCGAACCTCACCGGGGCCTCCGGGTCCGCCTGCCGGAACCCCAGCGACGGCTCCGTCAGCTCCAGCTCCAGCAGCAACGGCTTCCCATCCACCCCGCGCACCAGATCCACCCGCGCGTACAACAGCTCAGCCCGCAGAATCCCCAACAACGCCGAAGCCGCATCGAGGACATCCTCAGCCAGCGCCACCGCATCAGCCGGCGGCGAAGCCGGGGCCAGCTTCTCCGTCAGGTACAGCCCCGAAGGATCCATTGTGGACCCCAGCATCGCGCCCTTCGTGAACGCATGGGAATAAATTCCCCCGACGTACACCAGAGCCAGCTCACCCGAGGCGTCCACACTGGACTGGTACGGCTGGATCAACGCCGTCTGCCCCTCGGCGTGCAGGCCGGCCACGTGCGCGGAAGCCGCAGCCACCGCCGATGCCGCGAAGCGGCCCGCACCCCGCGAGCCCGCCCCCACCGACGGCTTCACCACGAACTCCGACGACGGAAACGCAGGCTCAGAACCCGGTGGGACCAGCGATGTCCGCACCACCGCCACACCCGCGTCCGACAGCTCCACCAGGTACGACTTGTCCGTGTTCCACCGCACCACGTCGCCGGAGTTGAACAGCGACGGCACCGACGAACACCACGACAGGAACTCCGGCCGACGGGACGCGTAATCCCAGGTCGCCCGCAGGATCACCGCGTCCGCCGACGAAAAGTCGAACGACGAATCCCACGGTGCCCACGAGACCGAAAAACCCAGCGAAGACAACGCCGGCAGCAGCACGTCGTCGTCGCCGTCGCCCGACGGGAGCTCGGCGCAGCTGACCAGGACCGCCGTGGGGCTCACTTGCCCGCCATCTTGCGGCGGTGCTCCGGGCCGATCTTCGTCGCTCGCACCGTCTCCGCGTCCCACGTCGCCGGGGTCAGGTCCTCGGTCGCCTCGACCAGCGCCTCGCCCGTGGCCACCGAGGGCACCACCACGTCGCCGAGGGCTCCGTCGGCTCCGACCAGGACCACCCGGGCGCCCGCGCGGCCGATGTTCTCCACCACCGCTCGGGACGGCTTGCCGTGCGCCTTCACGAACTTGCGGGCCGCGGCCAGCTGCGCGCCGGACGGCGGGACGACGGTCTCTTCGTTTTCAGCCACGGACAGCACGATAACCAAGAACCGGCCGGAACGCGGAACAGCGTGGCCTCGGCCATAGTTGCACCGGGAGAACCGCGACCCGAGGAGGACCCATGCCCACCGCAGTGCAGGTGACGAAGACCGGCGGCCCGGAAGTGCTCGAACCGGCCGAAGTGGACGTCCGCGCCCCGGGGGCCGGCGAACTGCTGGTCGACGTCGCCGCGGCCGGGGTCAACTACATCGACACCTACCAGCGCCAGGGCATCTACCCGATGGAGCTGCCGTTCGTGCCCGGCCTCGAAGGCGCCGGCACCGTCGTCGAAGCGGGCGCGGACACCGGCTTCGCGCCCGGCGACCGGGTCGCCTGGCAGGGGTCGATCGGCAGCTACGCGGCCCGGAAGCTCCTCCCGGCGTCGGTCGCGGTGCGGGTTCCCGAAGGCGTCTCGCTCGAGACCGCCGCCGCGACCATGCTGCAGGGCATCACCGCGCACTACCTGGTCGCGTCCACCTTCGAGGTCAAGCCGGGCCACGACGTGCTGGTGCACGCGGCCGCCGGCGGGGTCGGCCTGCTCCTGGTGCAGCTGGCGAAGGCGCGCGGCGCCCGGGTGATCGGCACCGTGTCGACCGAGGAGAAGGCGAAGCTCGCCCGCGAAGCCGGCGCCGACGAGGTCATCCGGTACGACCGGGACGACTTCGCCAAGCTCACCCGCGAGCTGACGGACGGCGAAGGCGTCGACGTCGTCTACGACGGCGTCGGCAAGGACACCGTCGACGGCAGCCTGGCCAGCCTGAAGGTCCGCGGCCTGCTCGCGCTCTTCGGCGCCGCCAGCGGCCCGGTGCCGCCCCTGGACCCGCAGCGCCTCAACTCCGGCGGCTCGCTCTACCTGACCCGCCCGACGTCCGTGCACTACACGCGCACGCGCGAGGAGATCGACTGGCGGTCGAAGGAGCTGTTCGACGCCATCCTCGCGGGCGAGCTCACCGTCCGCATCGGCGGCACCTACCCGCTGGCCGACGCCCGCAAGGCCCACGAGGACCTGCAGGGCCGCCGCACCACCGGCAAGGTGCTGCTCATCCCCTGACACGCGCGAAGGCCGCCCGGAGCATCCCCGGGCGGCCTTCTTCCGCGCTCGTCAGGCCGCGCCGACCGCCACCGCGTCGGTGACGAACACCAGCGTCTCGTTCGGCTTGATGCCGTTGCCGCCCTCGCGGTAGGCGAGGTCCGGCGGGATGATCAGCAGCCGGCGGCCGCCCTGCTTGATGCCCGTCAGGCCCTGGTCCCAGCCCGGGATGACCTCGCCCGCGCCCAGGTTCAGGTCGAACGTCTTGCCGCGGTCGAAGGAGCTGTCCAGCTTCTGCTTGTCCGACCAGGTCACCAGCAGGTAGTTCATGCTGAGCTTCTGCCCGGCCTTGGCCGGCTCGCCGGTGCCATCGGACAGGTCCTTCGTGATCAGCTTCTTCGGCGGGTCGCAGTCGTCCGGGATGGTGATCGTCGGCACCTCGCCGAACTTGCCCGTCGTCTTGACGTCGTCCGCGGTGCACTCGCGGCCCTTGCTCTGGGGCGCCTGAGCGGCGGTCGACGACGGGACCTGCGGTCCCGCCGGGGCGGCCGTCTGGGTCTTGTCCTGCTGTCCGCACGCGGCCAGCGACAGCGCCGCCGCGGCGACGACCACGATCTTCCCGATGTTCTGCATGCCGGGCACCCTAGCCAAGCACGGAGAGTGCCGGCACCTCGTCACCGGTCCGGACCACGCCGAGCCGCCGGGTCGCCCGCGTCAGGGCCACGTACAGGTCGTTGAGCCCCCGCGGCGAGCCCGCGACGACCTCGTCCGGCGCGACCAGCACCACCGAGTCGAACTCCAGGCCCTTCGACCGCTCGACCGTCAGCACGCTCAGCCGTTCGTCGTGCGAGCCGAGCAGCGCCGACACCTCGGCGAACCGGCCGGCGGGCACCAGCACCGCCACCGTGCCGCCGTCCACTTCGGACAGCTCGCGGGTCACCAGGCCGGGCAGCTCCGCCTCGAGGGACACCGGGCGCACCGACCACGGCGGCACCCCGGTCTCCCGCACCGACGACGGCGCCGACAGCTCCGGCGACACCTCGGCGAGCACCCGCGCCGCGACCGCCATGATCTCGGCAGGCGTGCGGTAGTTCACGGTCAGCTGCTCCAGCCGCCAGCGGTCCTCGACGTACGGCGAGAGCACCTCGCCCCACGACCGGGCCCCGCCCGCCGCGCCGGTCTGGGCGACGTCGCCGACCAGCGTCATCGACCGGTTCGGCGTGCGCCGCATCAGCAGCCGCCAGTCCATCGCCGAGAGCTCCTGGGCCTCGTCGACGATCACGTGCCCGAACGTCCAGGTCCGGTCCTGCGCGGCCCGCTGGGCGGCGGTCAGCTCGCTGCGCTCCTGCTGGCGTTCGGCGAACAGCTCGGCGTCGAGGACGTCGGAGACGCGCAGCAGCTCCTCGTCGATGATCTCTTCGTCCTGCTCGAGGATGTCGAGCACGCCCTCGGCGTACGCGCGTTCCTCACGCTCACGGCGTTTGCGCTCGACGCGGGCCTCGGTGTCGTCGACGCCGATCAGCTCCGCCAGCTCGTCGAGCAGCGGCACGTCGGCCGGGGTCCAGCGGGCGTCCCGGCCGCTCTCCAGGAGGGCCCGCTCTTCGGGCGAAAGCAGCTTGCGGGCGGCGCTGTCGAGCCGTTCGCGGTCGGCGAACAGGTCGTCCAGCACGCCTTCCGGGCTCAGCACGGGCCACAGGGAATCCAGCGCGGCGGCGACCTGGTCGTCGGCGGCCAGCTCGGCGCGGATGTCGGCCAGGTCCTGCCCGTCCAAGAGGTCCTCCCCCAGCTTGCGGGCGGCCTGGCGGGTCAGCGCGTCGAGCACGTCGGAGACGAACAGGCGCCGCGCCGGGTTGTGCGGGCGCCGCGACCGGCGGGCGCGGGTGCGGGCGTCGGTGCACGTCTTGCGGTCCAGCCGCAGGACGTCGTGCTCGTACTCGATCTCCAGCACCGGCTCGGGCACGCGCTGGCGGTCGCGGACGGCGTTGGCCAGCACCTCCGCCATCACCAGCCGGCCCTTGACCTCGGTGGTCGCGCGGGGTTCCGTGCCGTCGGCGTCCAGGCCGGGGTAGAGCCGGCCGATGGTGGCGAGCAGCACGCCGGTCTCGCCCAGCGACGGCAGCACCTGGCCGATGTAGCGCAGGAACGTGCTGTTCGGGCCGACGACGAGCACGCCGCGGGTGGTGAGCTGCTGGCGGTGCGTGTAGAGCAGGTAGGCCGCGCGGTGCAGCGCCACGGCGGTCTTGCCCGTGCCGGGGCCGCCCTGCACGACCATGACGCCGCCGAGCGGGGCGCGGATGATGCGGTCCTGCTCGGCCTGGATGGTCGCGACGATGTCGCTCATCTCGCCGGTGCGCCGCTGCTCCAGCGCGGCCAGCAGCGCGGCTTCGCCGGCCAGGCCGAGGTCCTGGCCCTGGTCGGCGGCGGTGAGGTCGAGGATTTCGTCGTCGAACCCGGTGACCTTGCGGCTCAGCGACCGCAGGTGCCGTCGCCGCCGCACCCCTTCGGGTGACGCGGCGGTGGCCAGGTAGAACGGCCGCGCGACCGGCGCCCGCCAGTCGACCAGCAGCGGCCGGTAGTCGTCGTCTTCGTCGAACAGCCCGAGCCTGCCGATGTAGGTGGTCTCCTCGGCGCTCTCGGGGAGGAAGTCGAGCCGCCCGAAGGCGAGGCCCTGCTCGACCGAGCCGAGCTGGGCGAGCCGGTCGGTGTAGAGGGTGGTGGCGACGTCCCGCTCGGTGCGGGCCTGCGGGGTGCCGCCGGTCTGCCGCAGCGTCTCGTCGAGGCGGCGCTGGGCTTCGAGGCGCTCGGCGTCGAGCTTCGCGTAGAGGGTGGTGACGTACGCCTGCTCGCGGGCGAGCTCGGCGGAAAAGTCGTCCGAAGACAAGGATCCTGCTTTCGCCTCAAGGAAAAGAGCCAACGAAGTGTAACGGCGCCCGGCGCGCGATCATTCCGTCCGCAGGTCGCAGTAGGGGAAGACCTCGGCACCCGCGGCGGCCCCGGGCAGCACCCGCTCCCCCGGCGCGCACGACACGCTCGCCGCCGGCAGCTGCTCACCCCCGGTGATTCGCCCGTCCGGGGCGCGGAACAGCACCGCGGCGCCGCGGCTGGTCAGCGGACGGCAGTTGCCGGAGCGGTAGCGGACCCCGCCGGGGACGACGTCGGCGGTCACCGGGGTGAAGCCGCCTAGCGCCTCGGGTGCGATCCAGATCACCGGACCGACCGCGGGGTGGTCGAGCGCGACACCGCTCCGCCCGCCGGGCAGGAGAACGGGGACCTCGACGGTCCGGGAGCCGGACGTCACCGTGATCCGGTAGGCGGCGAGGGTGCTGGTGTTCTCCAGCACCGCGGCACCCGGGCCCTGCTCGGCGACGCGGACGGCACCGCCGTCGGGCGCGGGCCCGGGGACGGCGGTGATCCGCTTCGGGATGGTGCAGCCGCCGGTGAGCAGCGACTCGTCCAGTGCGGGGAGGTTCCCGCGGCCGAGGAGGACCAGCAGGCCCAGGACGACGACCGCGGTGGCCGCCGTCCCGATCCGTCTCAGAGCCGGAGTCAGAACGGCAGGCCGAGGGTCGGCAGGCCGATGGCCGAGTCGACGGCCAAGGCCACGAACACGATCATCAGGTACGTGTTCGACCGGTGGAACAGGGCCATCGGCTTGGTCTCCTCGCCGCGCCGCACCGCCGCCTGCAGGCTGTGCGCGTAGAAGAGGAACCAGCCGCCCGCGAGGATCGCGAACGTGCCGTACAGCCACGACGTCACCGGGAGCAGCAGCAGCGTCCAGGCCACCATCACCCACGAGTAGATGACGATCTGGCGGGCGACGTGCTGGGCGGTGGCGACCACCGGCAGCATCGGGACGCCGGCCCGCTCGTAGTCCTCGCGGTACTTCATGCCCAGCGCCCACGTGTGCGGCGGGGTCCAGAAGAAGATCACGCCGAACATCACGAACGCCGGCCACTGCACCGTGCCGGTGACGGCCGCCCAGCCGATGACCACCGGCATGCAGCCCGCCGCGCCGCCCCAGACCACGTTCTGCGACGTGCGCCGCTTGAGGCCGAGCGTGTAGACGAAGATGTAGAACAGGATCGTCGCCACGGCCAGCAGGGCCGAGAGCAGGTTCACCGTGAAGTAGAGCACGACGAACGAGGCGACCCCCAGCACCAGGCCGAAGACCAGCGCGCCGCGGCGGGGCACCGAGTCCTTGACCAGCGGGCGGCGCTTCGTGCGGTTCATCACCTTGTCGATGTCCGCGTCGATCACGCAGTTGAGCGCGTTCGCGCTGCCCGCGGCCATCGTCCCGCCCACCAGCGTGGCCAGCACCAGCCACGGCGAGGGGATCTGACGGCCGGCGAGGAACATCGCCGGGATGGTGGTCACCAGGAGGAGCTCGATGACCCGGGGCTTCGCGAGCGCCGCGTAGGCGCCGACGACCCGGCGGAGGCTTCGCCGGTCACCGTGCGGTCGCTCACCGGTCGGGTGCACGGCGCTGGTGTCTTCACTGCGTCCGTGCGCAGCGTTCACCGGCGACATTTCACTCCCTGCGTCAGGTTCGGGCGGGACCAGTCCGGGTAGCCGAAGAACCAGCCCTACTGAACCCTCGAACGATGTTAGACGTGGTGAATCCCGTGGGTGATCGCGGGTCCTCGACCGGCCGAAGCACTAGGCTGGCCGCGACGGGCCGCGATTGCCCCTGCGCATGGCCGCGAGCAGGAATATCGTCCCTTCGGGATCGATTGAGATAGGTAGCCGCGCGCACGGGTAACCGGAACGAGGAAGACCAGCCGCAACCATCATGACCGGGAGTTGGAGTTCAGTGTCCGAAACCGCCACTACCAGCGAGAACAACCCACTCCTCCGGCGCAACGTGCCCGCCGACTGGACCGACACCGACACCCGCGCCGTGGACACCGTCCGGGTCCTGGCCGCCGACGCGGTCGAAAACTGTGGCAGTGGCCACCCCGGCACGGCGATGAGCCTGGCGCCGCTGGCCTACACGCTGTTCCAGCGCACGCTGCGTCACGACCCGAACGACCAGCACTGGCCGGGCCGTGACCGCTTCGTCCTCTCGGCCGGGCACTCCAGCCTGACCCTCTACATCCAGCTGTTCCTCGCCGGCTACGGCCTCGAGCTCGAGGACCTCAAGCAGCTGCGCAAGTGGGGCTCGAAGACCCCGGGTCACCCGGAGTACCGCCACACCGACGGCGTCGAGACCACCACCGGCCCGCTGGGCCAGGGCCTGGCCAACGCCGTGGGCATGGCGATGGCCGCCCGCCGCGAGCGCGGCCTGCTCGACCCGGACGCCGCGCCCGGCGAGAGCATCTTCGACCACCACATCTACGTGATCGCCTCCGACGGCGACATCGAAGAGGGCGTCACCTCCGAGGCCTCGTCCATCGCGGGCCGCCAGGAACTGGGCAACCTGATCGTCTTCTACGACGACAACAAGATCTCGATCGAGGACGACACCAACATCGCGCTGTCCGAGGACACCGTGAAGCGCTACGAGGCCTACGGGTGGCACACCCAGGTCGTCGAGGGCGGCGAGGACGTCGTCGCGATCGAGGAGGCCATCAAGGCCGCCAAGGCCGAGACGCAGCGGCCGTCGTTCATCGCGCTGCGGACCGTCATCGGCTACCCGGCCCCGAAGAAGATGGGCACCGGCAAGGCGCACGGCGCCGCGCTGGGCGCCGAAGAGGTCGCCGCGGTCAAGGAGATCCTCGGCTTCGACCCGAACCAGTCGTTCGTGGTCGAGGACGACGTGCTCAAGCACACCCGCCAGGCGCTCGAGCGCGGCAAGGCCGCCCACGCCGAGTGGCAGGAGAAGTTCGAGGCCTGGGGCAAGGCCAACCCGGAGCGCAAGAAGCTGGCCGACCGGCTGGCCACCCGCACGCTGCCGGAGGGCTTCGCCGACAACCTGCCGCACTGGGAGCCGGACGCCAAGGGCATCGCGACCCGCAAGGCCTCCGGTGAGGTGCTCAACGCCCTCGCCGAGCCGCTGCCGGAGCTGTGGGGCGGGTCGGCCGACCTGGCCGAGAGCAACAACACGACGATGAAGGGCGCCGACTCGTTCGGTCCCGAGAAGGCCGCCACCGAGATGTGGCAGGCCAACCCGTACGGCCGGACGCTGCACTTCGGCGTCCGCGAGCACGCCATGGGCTCGATCCTCAACGGGATCGCGCTGCACGGCGGCACCCGCCCGTACGGCGCGACGTTCCTCATCTTCTCCGACTACATGCGCCCGCCGGTCCGGCTGGCCGCGCTGATGAAGGCGCCGGTCACCTACGTCTGGACGCACGACTCGATCGGCCTCGGCGAGGACGGCCCGACGCACCAGCCGATCGAGCAGCTCTCCGCGCTGCGCGCGATCCCTGGCCTCAACGTCGTCCGCCCGGCGGACGCCAACGAGACCGCGTACGCGTGGAAGGCGGTCCTGGAGGACATCCACCACCCGTCCGGCCTGGCCCTGACCCGCCAGAACGTGCCGGTGCTCGAGGGCACCAGCGCGGAGGGCGTGGCGAAGGGCGGGTACGTCCTCGCCGACAGCGAAGGCACCCCGGACGTGGTCCTCATCGCCACCGGCTCCGAGGTCCAGCTGGCGGTCGAGGCCAAGAAGACCCTGGACGCCGACGGCGTCAAGGCGCGCGTCGTGTCCATGCCGTGCGTCGAGTGGTTCGACGCGCAGGACGCGGCCTACCGCGAATCCGTCATCCCGGCCGGTGTGAAGGCCCGCGTGTCCGTCGAGGCGGGCATCGCCCAGTCGTGGCACCGCTTCACCGGTGACGCCGGGGTGAACGTTTCGATCGAGCACTTCGGCGCCTCCGCCGATGCCGCCACACTGTTCCGTGAGTTCGGTTTCACCGCGGAAGCAGTCGTCGAGGCCGCGCGCCGCTCGATCCAGAACACCAAGAATTCCTGAAGGGGATGACAGTAATGAGCAACGACAAGCTCGCCGCGTTGTCCGAAGCCGGTGTCTCGATCTGGCTCGACGACCTTTCGCGTGAACGCCTGAACACCGGCAACCTGGCCGCCCTGATCCGCAACAAGCACGTCGTGGGCGTGACGACCAACCCGACGATCTTCGCCAACGCGATGTCGAAGGGCGACGCCTACGACGAGCGGACGCGGGAGCTCGCGGCCCAGGGCGCCGACGTCGAGGCGACCATCCGCGACCTGACCACGACCGACGTGCGCAACGCCGCGGACCTGTTCCGCGACGTCTACACCGCCACGAACGGGGTCGACGGCCGCGTGTCGATCGAGGTCGACCCGCGCCTGGCCAAGGACTCCGACAAGACGGTCGTCGAGGCGCAGGACCTGTGGAAGACCGTGGACCGGCCGAACGTGCTGATCAAGATCCCGGCCACCGAAGAGGGCCTGCCCGCCATCACGAAGACACTGGCCGAGGGCATCAGCGTCAACGTCACGCTGATCTTCTCCGTCGAGCGGTACAAGAAGGTCATCGAGGCCTACTTCGCCGGCCTGGAGCAGGCGAAGGCCAACGGCCACGACCTGCGCGGCATCCACTCGGTGGCGTCGTTCTTCGTCTCGCGCGTGGACACCGAGATCGACAAGCGCCTGGAGGCCATCGGCACCGACGAGGCTCTGGCCCTGCGCGGCAAGGCCGCCGTCGCCAACGCCCGCCTCGCCTACGCGGCCTTCCAGGAGCTGTCCGGCACCGACCGCTGGAAGGCCCTCGCGGCCGACGGCGCCAACGCGCAGCGTCCGCTGTGGGCGTCGACCGGCGTGAAGAACCCGGACTACTCCCCCACCCTCTACGTCGACCAGCTCGTCGTGAAGGACACGGTCAACACGATGCCGGAGAAGACTCTGGACGCGGTGGCCGAGCACGCGCAGATCACCGGTGACCAGGTCAGCGGGCGCGCCGCCGAGGCGCAGGAGGTCTTCGACAAGCTCGAAGCCGTCGGCATCGACATCCGCGACGTGTTCCTCGTGCTGGAGAACGAGGGCGTCGAGAAGTTCGAGAAGTCGTGGACCGAGCTCCTGGAGACCGTCAACGGGCAGCTCGAGCAGGCGAAGGGCTGACGCACGACATGACGACAGGGGAAACGACCGGCGTCGAGATCGTGGACGCCGCACTGGCGGAGCGCGCCGCTCCGCTGGCCGAGCAGCTGGTCAAGGACCAGGTCGCCTCGAAGCTGGCGGCGCAGGACGCGACGCTCTGGGGACCGGACGCCGAATCCGAGGCGTCGATCCGGCTGTCGTGGACGACGCTGCACAAGTCGTCGCGGCCGCTGATCGGCGAGATCGAGCAGCTGCGGACCGAGCTGCGCGGTGAGGGCGTCGACCGCGTGGTGCTGGCCGGCATGGGCGGCTCGTCGCTGGCGCCGGAGGTGATCACCGCGACCGACGGCGTCGCGCTGACCGTCCTCGACACCACCGACCCGGGCCAGGTCGCCGACGCGCTCGCCGGCGACCTCGAGCGCACGGTGATCGTGGTGTCGTCGAAGTCGGGCGGCACCGTCGAGACCGACAGCCACCGGCGCATCTTCGCGAAAGCGTTCGCCGACGCGGGGATCGACGCGGCCCGGCGGATCGTGGTCGTCACCGACCCGGGCTCGCCGTTCCAGGAACTGTCCGAAAAGGAGGGTTACCGCAAGACCTTCCTCGCCGACCCGCACGTCGGCGGCCGCTACTCGGCGCTGACCGCGTTCGGGCTCGTCCCGGCCGGCCTGGCCGGCGCGGACGTCGCCCGGCTGCTCGACCAGGCCGCTTCGGTGGCCGAGCAGCTCGCCGCGGACTCGGCGGACAACCCGGCGGTCAAGCTCGCCGCCGCCTGGGCCGCCGCGCACGAGGCCGGCGCCGAGAAGGTCGTCCTCGCCGACACCGGTTCCGGCATCAAGGGCTTCCCGGACTGGGCCGAGCAGCTCATCGCGGAATCCACCGGCAAGCAGGGCACCGGTCTCCTGCCGGTCGCGGTCGAGGGCGCGGAGGCGCCCGGCTTCGTGGACGCGAAGTCCGACGCCACGCCGACCGCGGTCGGCGGCCCGCAGGGTGCGGCGAAGATCTCCGTCACCGGCTCGCTCGGCGCGCAGTTCCTGCTGTGGGAGTTCGCGACCGCGCTGGCCGGCCGGCTGCTCGGGATCAACCCGTTCGACCAGCCGGACGTGGAAGCCGCGAAGAAGGCGGCCCGCGCACTGCTGGACGACCCGGAGAAGCTGAAGGGCGGCGAGGAGCCGTCCAACGTGGACGGTCCGGTCGAGATCTTCGGCAGCGACGGGGTCTCCACCGAGGGCAGCCTGACCGACGTGCTGCGCGCGTTCTTCGCTTCGGCGCCGGAAGCGGGCTACATCGCGGTGCAGGCGTACCTCGACCGGCTCGAAGACGCGTCGACGGCGGTGCTGCGCGGCGAAATCGCCAAGCGCACCGGGCTGCAGACGACGTTCGGCTGGGGCCCGCGGTTCCTGCACTCCACCGGCCAGTACCACAAGGGCGGGCACCAGAACGGCGTGTTCCTGCAGCTCACCGGCGCCGTCGAGCAGGACCTCGACGTGCCGGACCGGCCGTACACGCTGGGGCAGCTGCAGCACGCCCAGGCCCTCGGCGACGGCCAGGTGCTGGCCGAGCACGGCCGCCCGGTGCTGCGCCTGCACCTGACCGACCGGGCCGCGGGCCTTGCGGCCGTCGCCCGCGCGGTACAGGAGGTTTCCGCATGACGTGGAAGAACCCGCTGCGCGATCCTCGGGACAAGCGGCTCCCGCGGATCGCCGGGCCCTCCAGCCTGGTGATCTTCGGGGTCACCGGTGACCTGGCCCGCAAGAAGCTGATGCCCGCCATCTACGACCTGGCCAACCGCGGGCTGCTGCCCGCGGGCTTCTCGCTCGTCGGGTTCGCCCGCCGCGACTGGGAGCACCAGGACTTCGGCGAGCTCGTGCACGACTCGGTCAAGGAGCACGCGCGGACGCCGTTCAAGGAGTCGGTGTGGAACCGGCTCGCCGAAGGCATCCGGTTCGTCCAGGGCACCTTCGACGACGACGAAGCCTTCGACCGGCTCGCGAAGACCATCCGCGACCTCGACGCCGAACGCGGCACCGGCGGCAACACCGCGTTCTACCTGTCGATCCCGCCCGGCGCGTTCCCGGTGGTGACCAAGCAGCTGGCCCGCTCCGGGCTGGCGAACGCCGACGAGAACACCTGGCGGCGCGTGGTCATCGAGAAGCCCTTCGGGCACGACCTGAAGAGCGCCGAAGAGCTGAACGCGATCGTCAACGACGTCTTCCCCGAGGAGTCGGTGTTCCGCATCGACCACTACCTCGGCAAGGAGACGGTGCAGAACATCCTGGCGCTGCGCTTCGCCAACCAGCTGTTCGAGCCGATCTGGAACGCCAACTACGTCGACCACGTGCAGATCACCATGGCCGAGGACATCGGCCTCGGCGGCCGCGCGGGGTACTACGACGGCATCGGCGCGGCCCGCGACGTCATCCAGAACCACCTGCTGCAACTGCTCGCCTTCACCGCGATGGAGGAGCCGCTGTCGTTCGAGCCGCGGGCCCTGCGCGCGGAGAAGATCAAGGTGCTCTCGGGCACCAAACCGGTCGAGCCGTTCGACAAGACCACCGCGCGCGGTCAGTACGCGGGCGGCTGGCAGGGCGGCATGAAGGTGCCCGGCCTGCTGCAGGAAGAGGGCTTCGCGAAGGACTCGAAGACCGAGACCTACGCCGCGGTGACCCTCGAAGTGCAGAGCCGCCGCTGGGCCGGGGTGCCGTTCTACCTGCGCACCGGCAAGCGGCTCGGCCGCCGCGTCACCGAGATCGCCGTGGTGTTCAAGCGGGCGCCGCACCTGCCGTTCGACTCGACCTCGACCGAGGAGCTCGGCCAGAACGCCCTGGTCATCCGGGTCCAGCCGGACGAGGGCATCACGCTGCGGTTCGGCTCGAAGGTGCCGGGGACCACGATGGAGGTCCGCGACGTCACGATGGACTTCGGGTACGGGCACGCGTTCACCGAATCCTCCCCGGAGGCCTACGAGCGGCTGATCCTGGACGTCCTGCTCGGCGAACCGTCGCTGTTCCCGGTGAACGAAGAGGTCGAGCTCTCCTGGAAGATCCTCGACCCGATCCTGGAGCACTGGGCGAAGGAAGGCGCGCCGGAGCAGTACCCGCCGGGTACCTGGGGCCCGCGGTCCGCCGACGAAATGCTGGAGCGCACCGGCCGGAAATGGAGGCGCCCGTGATCATCGACCTGCCGTCCACCACGACTTCGGCACTCAACAAGAAGCTGGTGGAGATCCGCGAACAGGGCGGGCAAGTCGCGCTCGGGCGGGTGCTGACGCTGGTGATCGTGGCCGACGACGACGCCAAGCTCGAGGAAGCCATCGAGGCGGCCAACGGCGCGAGCCGCGAGCACCCGTCGCGGGTGATCGTGGTGGCCAAGGGCGCCCGCACGGCGGCCCCGCGCATCGACGGCCAGATCCGGGTCGGCGGCGACGCCGGCGCGAGCGAGGTCATCGTGCTGCGCCTGTACGGCCCGCTGGCCGGCCAGGGGCAGAGTGCCGTGGTGCCGCTGCTGCTGCCGGACGCGCCGATCGTGTGCTGGTGGCCCGGTGCCGGCCCGAAGGACCCGGACAAGGACCCGCTCGGCGAGCTGGCCCAGCGCCGGATCACCGACTCGGCCGCGGAGAAGAGCCCGGTCAAGGCGCTGACCACGCGGGCGAAGGCGTACACCGAAGGTGACACCGACCTGGCCTGGACGCGCCTGACGCACTGGCGCGCCCAGCTCGTCTCGGCCCTGGACCTGCCGCCGTACGAGAAGATCACCGGTGCGACGGTGACCGGCGAGGCCGACTCGCCGTCGACCGAGCTGCTGGCCGCCTGGCTGGCCGAGTACCTGAAGGTGCCGGTCAAGCGGGTCAAGAGCTCGGGCGCGGCGGGGATCATCTCGGTGCGGCTCGACCGGAAGTCGGGCCCGGTGGAACTGCACCGCCCGGACGGCCGCGTGGGCACGCTGACCCAGCCGGGCCAGCCGACCCGCCGGATCGCCCTGCAGCGGCGCAGCACGCAGGACTGCCTGGTCGAGGAGCTGCGCCGGCTCGACCCGGACGAGGTCTACGAAGCGGCCCTGCACGGCCTTGGCAAGATCACGTCGGGCTCGAACGGCAAGCCGGGGACGCCGCCGAAGGCGGACGTGACGTCCCCGGCCGCGGCGGCGGGCTCGGCTGCTTCGGGTGCCGCCAAATGAGCAAGACGGAAGTCGTCGTCTACGCGAACCAGGACCTCCTGGCCGCCGCGGCGGCGGCCCGCCTGGTGACCCGGCTGGTGGACGTCCAGGCGGCCAAGGGGTCGGCCTCGGTGGTGCTGACCGGCGGCGGTACCGGGATCGCGGTGCTGTCGGAGCTGCGCGCCTCCTCGGCCCGTGACGCGATCGACTGGTCACGGCTGGACGTCTACTGGGGCGACGAGCGGTTCGTGCCGGCGGATTCGGACGAGCGGAACGAGAAGCAGGCCCGCGAGGCGCTGCTGGACCACGTCCCGCTGGACCCGAAGCGCGTCCACCCGATGGCCGCGTCGGACGGCGAGTTCGGGTCCGATGTGGACGCAGCGGCGGCGGCTTATGCCTCGGTGCTGGCGTCCCAGGCCGGGCCGGAAGACCACGGTGACGTCCCGTCGTTCGACATCATGTTGCTGGGCCTCGGCGGTGAAGGGCACACGGCCTCGGTGTTCCCGGAGTCCCCGGCGGTGTACGAGACGGACCGGACGGTGGTGGCGGTGCGCAACTGCCCCAAGCCGCCGCCGACCCGGATTTCGTTGACGCTGCCGGCGATCCGGCGGGCGCGGGACGTGTGGCTGATGACGGCCGGTGAGGCGAAGGCCGACGCGGTGGCGCTGGCGTTGGCCGGAGCCGGGGAGGTCCAGCTGCCGGTGGCCGGGGCCCGCGGGCACCGGCGGACGTTGTGGCTGCTGGACCGGGCCGCGGCGGGGAAGCTGACGAAGGTGTACCAGCCGCCGACGGCGTGAGTTTCGTGTCGGCTCGGTGAAGGCCCTCTGCCTCGGCAGGGGGCCTTCATTCGTTTCGCCGGTTAGGGTCGAGGTGTGGAGATGGCGGGCCGGGTGGCGGTGGTGACCGGCGTCAGCCGCCGGGCGGGGATCGGTTTCGCGGTGGCCGAGGAGCTGCTGGCCGCGGGGGCTTCGGTGCTGGTGCATTCGTGGTCCCCGCACGACGCGGAGCAGCCGTGGGGCACCGATCCGGCGGGCGACGCCGGAATCGTGGAACTGCTCGGAGGAGCCGGGCCCCGCCTCCAGCACATCGCGGCCGACTTCGCCGACCCCGAAGCGCCCGCACGGGTGGTGGCGGCCGCGGTGGCGGCGTTCGGCGCGGTCGACGTGGTGGTCGCCAACCACGCCCGGAGTTCGAACCAGGGGTTGGCGGAGGTCACGGCGGCCGAGCTGGACCTGACGTGGGCGGTGAACGCCCGCGCGAGTGTCCTGCTGACCCAGTCGTACGCCGCCGCCCACGACGACACGCGACCGGGCGGGCGGGTCATCCTGTTCACCTCCGGGCAGCACCTGGCGCCGATGAGCGACGAGCTGCCGTACGCGATCAGCAAGGGTGCGGTCCACCAGATGACGCTCAGCTTGTCCGACGCGCTGGTGGACCGGGGGATCACGGTGAACGCGCTCAACCCGGGGCCGGTCGACACGGGGTGGGCGGAGCCGGATCTCGCCGAACGCGTCGGACGTGCGCTGCCGGCGGGGCGGTGGTGCAGCCCGCGCGAGGTGGCGCGTTTGGTGAGGTGGCTGGCGTCGGAGGAGAGCCGGTGGATCACCGGGCAGGTGATCAATGCCGAGGGCGGGTTCCGCCGCTGGGTGATGTGAAGGCACAACCCACACCTCGCCGCCGGCCGAAAGCTCAGATCTTCACCACGCAAGAGCATCGCCGCAGTGAGCTACTCCGTGCGCCAGCCGCGCTGCAGGCGGGCGAAAATCTCCTCCGCCGCCCGGCGGGGGTGCTCGTGGGCCAGGATCAGCTCGCGCGACGCCAGTGCGAACCGGGCCAGTGCCGCGCACGCCACGTCGTCCTCCGGCGCCCCCATCTCCTGCGCGATCGCCCTGGCCAGCGCCTTCTCGTGGCGCATCCACATCCGCCTCGCGTAGTCGCGCAGCGGTGGCTCGCTCTCGATCAAGTGCAGGAACTCGTCGCTCGGGCCCTTCTTCACCGAGCGCAGGAGGTGCTCGCGCAGCGCGTCGACCACCGAGAACCCCGGCGGCCGCCCGACGACCGCCGTGATCAGGGCCGCCTCGACGTCCTCGTCCTGGTCGAACACCAGGGCTTCCTTGCTCGGGAAGTACTTGAACAGCGTCGTCACCGAGACATCCGCCGCGTCCGCGATCTCCTTCACCCCGACCTGGTCGTAGCCGCGCTGGAGGAACAGCTCGAGCGCGGCGTCGGCGAGGGCTTTGCGGGTCTGCGCCTTCTTGCGCTCGCGGCGTCCGATCACTTCCGTCATGCACCAAAGTCTAACTCACTTCAAAAGTTGAGTCATTGCACTTTCTGAGTGACCGTGCTTTCTTAGTGACATGACCTTTCCCCGTATCGCGATCGCCGGCGCCGGTCTCGGCGGGCTCGCCTGTGCGCGCGTCCTGCAGCTCCACGGCCTCGACGTCACCGTCTTCGAGCAGGAAGCCGCGGCCGGCGCCCGGCCGCAGGGCGGCACCCTCGACATGCACGCCGACACCGGCCAGGTCGCCCTCCGCACCGCGGGCCTGCACGACCGGTTCCGCGCCCTGGCCCGCCCCGAGGGCCAGCAGATGCGCGGCCTCGACCCGCACACCGCCGAAGCCGTCTTGGACGAACTCCCCGTCGAAGGCGACGACTCCCGGCCCGAGATCGACCGCGGCCAGCTCCGCGGCATCCTGCTGGACGCCCTCTCCCCCGGCACCGTCCAGTGGGGACGCCCGGTCGCCGACGTCACCGAGGCCGGCCGGCTCACGTTCGCCGACGGCACGTCCGCGGAGTTCGACCTGATCGTCGGCGCGGACGGCGCGTGGTCCCGCGTCCGGCGCGCCCTCACCGGCGTCCGTCCCGAGTACAGCGGCGTCACCTTCGTCGAGTTCGGCCTCGACGACGCCGACCGCCGCCACCCGGCACTGGCCGCGCTGACCGGCCGGGGGTCGATGATGACGAAGGCCGGCGGCAAGGCGCTCTTCGCCCAGCGCACCAGCACCGGCCACATCCGCTGCTACGCGACCTTCTACGCGCCCGAGAACTGGGCCGCCGGCCTCGACTTCGCCGTCGCGGACGCGGTGCGCGACCACCTCCTCGAGCGCTACGCCGGCTGGCACCCCGACCTGCTCGCGTACGTACGCGAGCACGACGGCGAGTTCACGCACCGGCCGCTGCACGTCCTGCCGGTCCCCCACGCCTGGACCACCACGCCCCGGCTCACCCTCCTCGGCGACGCCGCGCACCTGATGCCGCCGCTCGGCGTCGGCGCGAACCTCGCCCTCCTCGACGGCACCGAACTGGCGACCGCGCTGGCCACGGCGAACAGCGTCGAAGAAGCGGTCCGGCGGTACGAAGCGGGCATGCTGCCGCGGTCGATCGAGACGGCGAAAGCCTGCGCGTCCGGGCTGCACGGCCTGCTGAGCGACGACCTCCGCTCGATGGCCGCCTGAGAACTTCCGCCGGGCGACCACACGTGGGTAACATGATTCCCACAATGTGGTCGTCCAGGTGCACGCTGGGAGACAGAGCTCCCACCCTGGGTAGCACCGTGGGGCGGCTATCCCCCGGACGGCCCAGCCGATTACGGAATCCGGACGCCGGAGCATCGACGGCGGGTGAAACTAACCGTCTCCGTACGCGACCTCGTTAGCATCCGCACATTTGTCTGCCGCCACGCGTCCCGATCGGGCCCTGAGCGCCTCTCACCAACAAGTCCACAAGACGAATGGGGTCGCCAGCGATGAGTACAGAGGGACTCTCGATTCCAGGCATCTCGATCGCGAGCTCGGGGCCGTCGGCCGCCGAGCGGGTGCGGAAGCGGGGGCTGAGCGCGTTCGGCTCGGTACCGCGCCCGGCCATCGTCATGTTCGCCATCGAGGCGGCCGCCGTCATCCTGGCCGTGCTCGACGTCTGGCTGGTGATCCCCGAGAAGGCCCAGCCGTATTCGATCTGGCTCTCCGGCGCGGCCTGCCTCGCGGTGGTGTTCCGCCGGAAGTTCCCGTTCCTCGCCGTGCTCGTCGCGGTCCCCGGCTTCCTGGCCGGCTGGGCGCAGCTCGCGTCGATGATCACCCTCGGCATGCTCGCCACCCGCCGGCAGCTGCACTGGCAGACGTGGGTCGGCGCGGCGCTGGTGTGGATGTGCCGGTTCGTGCAGTGGCCGCTGGAGGACTTCGCCGAGCTGAGCTGGCGCGAGCACATCCTCGACGGCATCTACGGGGTCCTGGTCGCCGGCATGCCGATCGCGATCGGCCTGCTCATCGGCGCCCGCACGGAAGTCTCGAACAAGCTCGCCGAGCTGGCCACGAGCCGCGACCGCGAGCGCCGCTTCCACGCCGACGCCGTCCGCGCCGAGGAGCGCGCCCGGCTGGCCCGCGAGATGCACGACGTCGTCTCCCACCAGATCACGCTGATCGCCATGCAGGCCGGCGCGCTCCAGGCCCAGACGACCGACGACCGCGCGCAGGAGACCGCGCAGGTCATCCGCACGCTGTCGAAGCGGACCCTCGAGGAGCTGCGGTCCCTGCTCAGCGTGCTGCGCGCGGGCCCGGACGACGACGGCCCGCGCCCCGGCATCAACGACCTCGACCGGCTGATCCGCACGTCGGAGGTGCCGGTGCACCTGTCGGTGGAGCACCTCCCGGAGGCCCTGCCCAACCAGGTCTCGGCGGCGGCGTACCGGACGGTGCAGGAGTGCCTCACAAACGTCCACAAGCACGCCCCGGGCGCGACGGCGACGATCCGCATCCAGGGTGAGCACGGAGCGCTCAAGATCGAGGTCCGCAACGAGCGCGCAAGCCGCCCGACGGAGGGCCTGCCTTCGGGCGGCCACGGGTTGACGGGCCTGGCCGAGCGAGCCCGCTTGCTGGGCGGAAGCTTCGAGACATCGGGAACGGAGGACGGCGGCTTCCGCGTGCGGGCGCGGTATCCGCTGGACCGCTGACCTCCGGCCCCCGGTATCCAGTTTACCGGTGGGCACCGACGATTCCGGGCCGTCTCGGGCCGCGAACGGAGGATTTCGGACGGAAACGGCCGGAATCCTCCGTTCGCGAGGCTTCCGGCCCCGGAAATGTCGGTCCTCGCCGGTAGCGTGGAAATCGGGGGCTGCTCAGGCAGATTGCCGCGCAACCGCCCGGCAATCACGCCGGGCGGGAAAGAACTTCCGCGTGTTGGGGCGGGCATCGCGCGGGCCTGGCCGGGTATCACGTGAGTCTGGCCGGCATCTCACCGTGCGGGCGGTCCTCTCGCGTGATCGGGAGGGCCTCTCGCGTGGCCGAAATGGTCTTGCGCGTGATTGAGCAGGCATCACGCGTGTCTGAGCGGGCCTCACGTGTGATTCGGCGGGCATCATGCGTGATTGAGCGGGCATCACGTGCGATTCGGCGGGCATCTCGCGTGATCAACGGCCATCAGCGCGATGCCCGGCCAGTCACGCATGATGCCTCGGCAGTCACGCGTGATGCCTCGGCAGTCACGCGTGATGCCGTTCTGGACACGCGTGAGCGCACGAAAAGCCACCCCGAGGGGGCCCGGGGTGGCGATCGGCTGAAAACCCTTAGAGGATTTCCCGGCGCTTGCGCAGGCGGTCGAGCGCCTCCGCCAGGATGGCCTCGCCGTCGGCGTCGCTGCGCCGCTCCTTCACGTACGCGAGGTGGGTCTTGTACGGCTCGGTCCGGGGCGCGGCCGGCGGGTTCTTCTCGTCCTGCCCACCCGGGAGCCCGCAGCGGGGGCAGTCCCACTCGTCGGGGATCTCCGCGTCGAGCGCGAACGACGGCCGGGCCTCGTGCCCGTTGGCACACCAGTAGGAGATCCGGCGGCGCGGCGCCGACTCACCCCGTTCCGATTCGCCCGTAGGACCGGCACCCACCCGGGTGCCTCGAATCGCGTTACCGCCAACCATGAATCCTCACACCTAGGAATCGGCGGCGCGCCCCCCAATAGGCACGCCGAATCGCTGCGCCCCGCCGTCTCGACCCGGTCGCGGCCGACGGACGGAGCGCCGGACGCCTCACACCTTGAGCAGCAGACCCAGGCCCACGATGCTGATCAGCCAGACCGCGCCCAGCAGCAGGGTGATCCGGTCGAGGTTCTTCTCGGCCACGCTCGACCCGGCCAGGCTCGACTGCATCCCACCGCCGAACAGCGACGACAGGCCACCGCCCCGGCCACGGTGCAGCAGCACGGCGACCACCAGCAGGACGCTGGAGACGATCAACAGGATTTGCAGGAACAGCTTCATGTCATCCTCTGGGCTCTAGGAGAATGCAGGGGTACGGCATGGTCGTTTCCGACCACCACCGTACCCCTGGACTCGTCCACTGCTGTGTGACGGACCGGATACACAGGCTACCCGGTCGTGGCCTCGATCAGGGCAGCGGCCCGCCCGCGGCGAGTGCGCAGAGTTTCGTGAACTCCTCGCCGTCGAGGCTCGCTCCGCCGACCAGGGCACCGTCGATGTTCTCGCACGCCACCAGCTCGCCGATGTTGCCCGATTTGACCGATCCCCCGTAGAGCACCCGGACGGACGAAGCGACCTCGTCGCCGTACTTCTCCTGGAGGGTCGCCCGGATGGCCTTGCAGACCTCTTCGGCGTCCGCGGACGAAGCGACCTTTCCGGTGCCGATCGCCCAGACCGGCTCGTACGCGACCACCACGTCTTTGACCTGCTCGGCCTTGAGGCCCTTCAGACCCTCGATCAGCTGCGTCGTGGTGTGGTGGATGTGCTCGCCGGCCTCGCGGACCTCGAGCTTCTCCCCGATGCAGAGGATCGGCGTGATGCCGTGCTTGAGCGCGGCCTTGACCTTCTTGTTGACCAGCTCGTCGGACTCGGCGTGGTACTCGCGCCGCTCCGAGTGGCCGACCGTGACGAACTTGCAGCCCAGCTTGGCCAGCATCACGCCCGAGATGTCACCGGTGTAGGCGCCCGAGTCCTGCGGCGCGAGGTCCTGCGCGCCGTAGGTCAGCGACAGCTTGTCGCCGTCGACCAGGGTCTGCACGCTGCGGATGTCGGTGAACGGCGGCAGCACCGCCACGTCGACCTTCGCGTAGTACTTCTCCGGCAGCGCGAAGGCGATCTTCTGCACCAGCGCGATCGCCTCGAGGTGGTTCAGGTTCATCTTCCAGTTGCCGGCGATGAACGGCTTGCGTGCCACTAGTTCGACCCCTCCAGAGCCACGACGCCCGGCAGTTCCTTGCCCTCGAGGTACTCCAGCGAGGCACCGCCGCCGGTGGAGATGTGCGAGAAGCCGTCCTCGGGCAGGCCCAGCTGCCGCACCGCGGCCGCCGAGTCGCCGCCACCGACCACGGTGAACGCGTCGCTCTTCACCAGCGCCTCGGCCACCGCGCGGGTGCCGCCGGAGAACGCCTCGAACTCGAACACGCCCATCGGGCCGTTCCAGAACACCGTCTGCGCGTCGGCCAGCTTGCTCGCGAACAGCTCGCGGCTGCGCGGGCCGATGTCGAGGCCCTGGCGGTCGGCCGGGATCGCGGTGGCGTCGACGGCTTCGTGCTCGGCGTCGGCCGAGAACTCCGTCGCGGCCAGAACGTCCACCGGCAGCACCAGTTCGACGCCGCGCTTCTCGGCCTCGGCGAGGAAGCCCGACACCTGCTCCAGCTGGTCGGCCTGCAGCAGCGACTGGCCGACCTCGTGGCCCTGGGCCTTGAGGAACGTGTACGCCATGCCGCCGCCGACGATCAGCCGGTCGACCTTCGTCAGCAGGTTCGCGATGACGCCGAGCTTGTCGGACACCTTCGCGCCGCCGAGCACGACCACGTTTGGCCGCCGGACGTCGTCGGTGAGCTTCTTCAGCACATCCAGCTCGGCCAGCACCAGGCCGCCCGCGTACGCCGGCAGCACCGACGCGACCTCGTAGACCGAGGCCTGCTTGCGGTGGACGACGCCGAAGCCGTCGGAGACGAACGCGCCGCCCGGGACGAGCGCGCCCAGCTCGGCGGCCAGCTCGGAGCGGTCCGCGGCGTCCTTGCTGGTCTCGCGCGCGTCGAAGCGCACGTTCTCCAGCAGGACGACGCCGCCGTCGGCCAGGCCGCCGGTCAGCGCCTTCGCGGACTCGCCGACCAGGTCACCGGCCAGCGAGACCTCGGCGCCGAGCAGTTCGGAGAGCCGCTTCGCGACGGGCGCGAGGGTGTACTTCGGGTCCGGCTCGCCCTTCGGGCGGCCCAGGTGCGCGGTGACGACGACCTTCGCGCCCGCGTCAGCGAGCTTCTTGATCGTCGGCAGCGCCGCGCGGACCCGGCCGTCGTCGGTGATGCGGTCCCCGTCGAGCGGGACGTTCAGGTCGGAACGCACCAGCACGTACCGGCCCTGAACGCCCTCGCCCAGGAGGTCGTCGAGGTTCTTGACGCTCATCTGCTTCAGGACAGCTTCGAACCGACGAGCTTGACCAGGTCGGCGAGGCGGTTGGAGTAGCCCCACTCGTTGTCGTACCAGCCGACGACCTTGACCTGGTTGCCGATGACCTTGGTCAGCGGCGCGTCGTAGATGCAGGACGCCGGGTCGGTGACGATGTCGGCCGAGACGATCGGGTCCTCGTTGTAGCGCAGGATGCCGGCCAGCGGGCCCTCGGCGGCGGCCTTGTAGGCGGCGTTGATCTCCTCGACCGTGGCGGCCTTGGACAGCGTGACGGTGAGGTCGGTGGCCGAGCCGGTCGGGACCGGGACGCGCAGCGCGTAGCCGTCGAGCTTGCCCTGCAGCTCCGGCAGGACGAGGCCGATGGCCTTGGCGGCACCGGTCGAGGTCGGGACGACGCTCAGGGCGGCGGCGCGGGCGCGGCGCAGGTCCTTGTGCGGGGCGTCCTGCAGGTTCTGGTCCTGGGTGTAGGCGTGGACCGTGGTCATCAGGCCCTGCTCGATGCCGAAGGCGTCGTTGAGGACCTTGGCCAGCGGGCCGAGGCAGTTGGTGGTGCAGGAGGCGTTCGAGATGATGACCTGCGAGCCGTCGTACTTGTCGTCGTTGACGCCGAGCACGATGGTCAGGTCCTCGCCCTTGGCCGGCGCGGAGATGATGACCTTCTTGGCCCCACCGGCGATGTGCGCCTTGGCGGCGTCGGCGTTGGTGAAGAAGCCGGTCGACTCGAGGACGACGTCGACGTTCAGCTCGCCCCACGGCAGGTTGGCCGGGTCGCGCTCGGCGAGGGCCTTGATGGTCTTGCCGTCGACGACGATGCCCTCGTCGCTGACGCTGACCTCACCCGGGAACCGGCCCAGGATGGAGTCGTACTTCAGCAGGTGGGCCATGGTGGCGACGTCGCCGAGGTCGTTGAAGGCGACGACCTCGATGTCCTGGCCGCTGGCCTGCACGGCGCGGAAGAAGTTGCGGCCGATGCGGCCGAAGCCGTTGACACCTACGCGAACGGTCACTGCTGCCACTCCTTTGAGGGTCGGCCGGCACTCCGGCCGTGACTTGCGGGCTCGCGGCCACCCTAGCGTGCGGGCATGCGCGTCCCTGACTGCCCTGACGAGACTTCCACCACTTGTCGAACGGGTCAAGAATCGATTAAGAAGCCGAGCCGCTCTGGAGCGTTCCGGCCGGGTGGACCACGGCGGACCACCGGGCACCGCAGGTTCGCGCGCCGGGACCGGTTCCGGCTGATCAAGCCGGGTGTCCGACGGACGGCACCGAGCCCGCGGGTAAACCCGAAAACCGAACTTGAACGATTCAGCCCGCAGCCGGCTCCGACGGGGTGCCGAAGCCTCCCGCGGGACGGCACGTGAGGTCGATGACTCGACCGATCCAGCGAGGGGCAGGGCCGTCCCCGCCGCGGCACGCCACCGCCCGTCCGGATGAAATCCGCGCCCCTCATCCGGCCAGCTCCCGTTCCAGCGGGGTGCGGAACCGCGGGATCACCCGGGCTTCGCCGAACCACGCCGCGCACTTTTCCGCCGCCACCTCGACCGCCGCGCCGACCTCGGCACCCACGTCCTCCAGCAGCCGGAACACCACCTCCCCGCCGGCCCGCTGGGCCCAGCCGCCGACCACCTTCCCGGAGGCCCAGACCGTCGGGCCGATGTTGCCGCTGCGGTCGAACAGGGCCGCGCGGTGCGGGCCGAGGAACCAGTCGCGGTCCTGCCAGCCCATCGGGGTCGGGTCCAGGGCAGGCAGGAACGCCACCCACGGCGGTGGCGACGGCACCGGCTCGAGGTCGTCCGCGAGCACCACCCCGGGCACGCCGTCCAGGTCGACCTCCACCGGGTCCAGCTCGGCGAGGGCCTTCTTCGCCTGGCCCGCCGTCCAGCCCGTCCACCACCGCAGGTCCGCCACCGGGGCCGGGCCGTACGCGCGCAGCCACCGCCGGGCCAGCTCGACGCGGGCCTCCTCCGCGCTCCACGCCCGCAGCCCACCCGGGACCCACTCGTCCAGCGGGTGCCACACGTACTGCGTGCTCAGCCAGCTGCCACGGGGACGGCCGCGGGCGATCCGGCCGCCCGCGGCCAGCAGGAACAGCACCCGGCTCGTCACGTTGCCGATCGCCTCGTACGGCTTGCCCGCCGCCATCAGCAGCTGCTGGCGCAACCGCGGCTCGTCCTCGCTCAGCTGCTGCGCTGTCGCCGAACCGCGAGCACGCAGGGCCGCCTCGACCGATGCCTCGACCTCCTGCAGCCACAGCTGCGGCTCCGGCACGTTCTCCGGGTGCCCCTGCTGCCCGAGGTGCTGTTCGAGCAGCTTCCGCTGCTTCACGAGGATGTCCGCCGAGCAGCCGGCCTGCACCAGCGCCGCCGTGTCCAGGTCCGTCACGAACACCGTGCGGCGCATGCCCAGCAGGCGCAGCAGCGAACGCTCGTCGTAGAGCGCACGCTCGACCTCGGCAACTGCCGGGCCGTCGAGCCGGGCGGACGCGGACAGGTGGACGGTCGCCGGGTCGGTGGCGTGCAGCGCCACGACCCCGGCGACGGCTTCGGCCACCGTGGCCGCGGGCGCGGCCAGGTGGTGCCGGACGGCGAGGCGGGCCCGGCGCTGCTCGGTGCTGATCTTCGGAGGCACGCGTTTTTCCTACCACCCGGCACCGACAAAAACGCCTGGTCATCCCCGGCGACCAGGCGATAGCCTCGCGAAATGGTCTCCGGTACGCACTTGGCGGCCTTCGCCGCGCTGACGTTCCTCATGGTGGTGGTCCCCGGGCCGAGCGTGCTCTTCACGATCAGCCGCGCGCTCACCGTCGGGCGGCGGGACGCGCTGCTCACCGTCCTGGGCAACGCTGCGGGCGTGTACACGCAGGTCGTCGCGGTCGCGTTCGGCCTCGGCGCGCTGGTGACGACGTCCGCGGCGGTGTTCACCGCGATCAAGGTCGCCGGCGCGGTCTACCTGGTGTACCTGGGGATCCAGGCGGTGCGCCACCGCCGGAAGCTGACCGACGCGATGGCCGCGCAGGTGCGGGCCACGCCGGGCCGCGTGCTGACCGTGCTGCGCGACGGCTTCGTCGTCGGCTTCGCGAACCCGAAGTCGATCGTGTTCCTGGCGGCGCTGCTGCCGCAGTTCGTCGACCCCGCAGCCGGCTCGGTGCCGGCCCAGATGCTCGTCCTCGGGCTGTGCCTGCCGGCGATCGCGCTGGCCACCGACAGCGCGTGGGCGCTGGTCGCGGGCACCGCCCGCGCGTGGTTCGCGCGTTCGCCGAAGCGCCTCGAAATGGTCGGTGGCACCGGCGGCCTGGTGATGATCGGCCTGGGCACCACGCTGGCCTTCACGGGCCGGGGTGACTGAGCACCAGGTCGAGCAGGCCCGGGAAGGCGGCGTCGAATTCGGGGCGCCGCAAGCGGTTCAGCCGCCGCGGGCCTTCGTCGCGCTGTTCGATCAGGCCCGCCGCGCGCAGCACGCCGAAGTGGTGGCTGAGCGTCGCCTTCGCCACCGGCAGGTCGAACGTGCCGCACGCCTTCGTCCACTCGGGCACGGCGGCGAGCTCGCGCACGATGCTGCGGCGCACCGGATCGGCGACCGCGGCCAGGGCGTCCTGGAGCGCGACCTCGCCCGGCGGGACGTGCGAGAGCCCGCGCGCCCGCGCAGTGTTCGATGACTGTCGTCCACTCATCCCGTCGACCTCCGCCGAACACGCCAGGAGCAGTCGTGCCCCGGCCGCCTCGAAACCTGCTACTACGCCTTCAACCAGCGCGGTCTCGACGTATTCCGCCGCGTACCTGCGGGCGATCCGCGGTCAGGCCAGCGCCTTCACCAGTTCCGGCCACCACTCGCGGGGCACGCCGTCGAGCGGGACGACCACCTGGTCGGCGCCGGCGGCCCGGTACTCCCGCAGCCGCGCGACGACGCCGTCGAGGTCGCCCCACACCGTGAGGCCGTCGACGAGCCGGTCGGACCGGTCCGCGATGTCCGCGTCGGTGAAGCCCATCCGGCGGAAGTTGGCCGCGTAGCCCGGCATCCCGGCCAGGAAGCCCAGCGAACCGGCCCGCACGACCTCGCGCACGCGGGTCACGTCGGTTTCCGCGACCACGCTGAGCAGCACCGCGAGCTGCCGCTCCGCCCCCAGGATCTCCCGCGCCGAAGCGACGTAATCCGTCGTCACCAGGTACGGGTACGCGCCCGACGCGCGGTCGCGGGCCAGCTCCAGCATCCGCGGGCCGAGCGCCGACAGGATCCGCGCGGACTGCGGTACGACGTCCTCGACCTCGTCGAGGTAGTCGTTCAGCGCCGCCAGCGGGCGCGGGCCGTGCGCCCCGCCCAGGCCGACGACGAACCGGCCGGCCGGGAGCTCCGCGTACGCCGAAGCCACCGCGGCCGACGGGACCCGGTCGACCGACAGGATGCCGCTCGCCACCTGGATCCGCGAAGTCGCGCGGACCACCTCGGTGATCCGCGGCAGGTTGTTGCCCTGCCCGCCGGCCAGCCACAACGTGGCGTAGCCCAGCTCCTCCAGCTCGGCCGCCACGTCCGTGCCGGTGTCCAGTGCGCTGTGGGTGGCCCCGATCGGCCCCAGTTCCGTCATGCGCCCGGCAACCCCGGACGGTGCCGGGTTGTTCCCGTCAGGCCGGTTGTTCGTCCTCGGCGGAATCGGCCTCCCGCGTGAACATCCGGGTCGCCGACAGCCGCGCGACGCCGTCGGGCTCGCCCAGGTCCTCCAGGGAGTTGCGGATCGTCGAGTCCACCGACAGGTACTTCCGGCCCGCGCGCAGGTCGGCGTCGTTGCGCAGCCGCACGATGAGCGGGAACTCCGACAGCGCGCCCGCGTCGAACAGGCCGGTCGTGTAGATCAGCTGGACGCCCAGCGCCTCGGCCACCGCCCGCTGCAGTTCCAGCAGGTACCCGGCCGACGCGCGGCCGATCGGGTTGTCCAGGAACAGTACGCCCGAGTGCCGGTTGCGGACCTTGCCGCGGTTGTTGGCCCGCAGAGCGGCCAGCGTGCAGTACAGGATGATCGCCGCGGTCAGCTGCTGGCCGCCGGAGAACACGTCGCGGATCTCCGAGACGCGCTGGCGTTCGGTCCGCAGCACCGAGTCCGGCTTGAGCATGTCGACGCGGAAGCCCTTGGGCGCCGCGGCCCGGACTCCCCGCAGGACCAGGGAAAGCCCGTCGCGCTTGACGTCCCGGCCGTCCGCCGTCTTGCCGACGGCGGCCTCGTCGACGACTTCGCCGAGCTTCTCCGTCAGCGCGTTGTCCTCCAGCTCGGTGAAGCGGATGCGGAGGAACTCCTGCCCGGACCAGTCGCCGAGGCCGTCCGGCAGCCGCGAGACGCGCTGGGCCGAGCGCAACGTCCGGAGTGCGCCGTCGACCATGCCCTGCAGGCGGGTGATGATGCCGCCGCGGTGCCGGTCGATCTGGGCGAGGTCGTCGGTCAGCGACCGCAGCCGCGGCCGCAGGGCCTCGGCCCACTCGGCGGCGTGCGCCGGGAGCTGGTCGCGCTTGACCGAGATGACCTGCTGGCGCACCGGCGTGCTCAGCTTCTCGAACCGCTTCTCCGTTGCGTACTGCGCGAGCTGGTCGGCGGCCGCGCGCACCCGGCGGTCGCCGGCGTCGGCGGCTTCCTGGGCCTGGTTGAAGGTCGCGTTCAGCCGGGCGTGCTGGGCGCGTGCGGTGTCGACGTCACCGTCGTAGGCGTCCGCGTCCGTGTCGGTCACCAGGTGCGCCATCGACTCGGCGAGCAGCGCGAACCCCGAAGCCGAGCTGCGCGCCGACTCCAGCGTCGCTTCCGCCGCGGCCCGGCGTTCCTGCAGCTCTTCCCACTTCCGGGCGGCCGCCGACGCCTCCAGCCCGGCCGCGTCGATCAGCTCCAGGCCGTGCTCGATGTCCCGCGGTTTCTCGCCGTTGACGCCGTTCTGCAGCGGCAGCGCGTCCAGTTCGGCACGCCGGGTCGAGACCAGCCCGATCGCCTCGGTGCGCTCGTCTTCGAGGCCGTCGACGACGCGGCGGGCGCGGGCCAGCGCGGCCGCGCGGGCCGACGCGTCGGAGCCGTCGGGGGTCTCCAGGAGCTCGGCCGCGCGGGCCCGGACGGCCTCGTCCAGGGACTCGACGGCCGAGCCCGCCGCGGCTTCCGCCGACTCCGCCTGTTCCAGTTCACTCCGCAGGTCGCTGCCGACCTCGACCTTCGCGTACGCCTCGGACGCCGACGCGTACGTCCGCCGCAGCGCGTCGACCGGTTCGGCGGGCGCGGGCCCCTCCGCGGCGTCGGCCGCTCCGGGCACCTCGGCCAGCTCGGCACGCGCGGTGGTCGCGGTCCGGCGGTGGCCGTCGGCCGTGCGCTGCTCCTCCCCCGCCTGCTCCCGCAGCCGGGCGGCCTTGCCCGCCGCGTCGGACGCCTGCAGGTCGGCGCGCTCGGCGATCTCGGTCGCCCGCTCGGCCTCCTCGGTCCACTCCGCGATCCGGGCGCTGCGCACGCCCAGCTCACCGAGCCGCCGGGCCCGCTCCTCGGCTTCGGTGGCAGCCGCCCGCAGCTCGGGGACGCGCTCGCGCAGCGAAGCGGCTTTCTCGCTCAACCGGGCGAAGTCCGCGTCGGCCTGCTCCAGCGCCATGCGGGCGGTCTCCCGCGCGGCCCGGGCGGCCTGGGCCTGCTCGGCCAGGGTCGCCACGGCGCCGGGCGGGTAGTCCTCGCGCCACGTCGTGAGCTTCCAGGTCAGTGCGCCGTCCGCGGACAGCTTGGCGGACAACGCTTCGAGCCGCCGCTGCCGCTCGGTGTGCCGCCGCGCCACGGCTTCCCGCTCGGCGTCGGCGGCTTCTTCGTCGTACATCGCCGGGTTCGGCGGCACGAGGAACTCGACGCCGGGCGCGGACGGCACGTCCGCCTGCAGCGCCTCGGTGGTGCCGACGGCGATGATCGCGCTCGGCAGCAGCCGCCGCTTCGTCAGCACCTCGCGGGCGCGATCGGCGTGCGCGGCGTCGTTCAGCAGCACCCCGGACACCAGCTGCGGCAGGCTTTCCAGCACCTCGGCACGCCGGCCGGCGTCCAGTTTGGACAGGTAGCGCCAGCCGGACCACGCGGTGATCCCGGCCTCTTCCAGTGCGTCCAGAGCGGCCTGGACGTCCTGGGGCGGCGGCAGCAGCCCACCGGACCCCAGCGCGGCCAGCGCCCGTTCGTCGGCGGACTCCTCCATCCGCAGCGCGGTCTGCTCCTTCTCGACGGCCGCGCTCGCCTCGCGCAGCCGTTCCAGCAGCACCGGAAGGTCGCTCTCCAGGTTGACGTCGTCGGCGCCGAGCAGCTCGACCAGGCGTCCCTCGGCGGCGAGGGCGTCGGTCCGGCGGTGGGCGCGGTCGAGGTCCTCGGTGGCCCGCTCCAGGCGGTCCTGCGTGGTGCCGGCGAGCTGGTGGGCCTCGTTCACGGCCCGTTGCGCCGCTTGCAGGTCCGTCGCGACGCGTTCCAGTTCCTGTTCGCGGCGGGCCAGCTCCGCGGTGGCCTGCTCGGCCGCGGCACGAGCGGCGCGGGAAGCTTCGGCGACGTCGGCGCCCGCAGGCAGCAACCCGGCGCGGACGGCGGCTTGGACCTCTTCGCGCAGTTCGGTGATCCGCCCGGTGAGGCCGCGCGCTTCGGCACGGCGTGCCGCGGCGAGGTTCGCGGCCTCGTCTCGCTCGGTCTGCGCCTTCTCGGCTTCGGCACGCAACGCGCCCGCGTGCGCTTCGGCCTTGTCGGCCTGCCGCTGCGCGTCCTGCGCCAGCGCGTGCAACCCGCGCGCGAGCGCCGAAGCAGCGTCGTTGCGCGCCTTCAACGCGGGACGCGCCTTCTCCTCCCGGCTGCCGACGAGCTCGCGCAGGTCCTTCGCCTTGCGCGCCGCGTTCAAGGAGTTGAGCACGGTCGCCGTCTCGCGCCAAGCCTCGGCTTCGGTCTTCGCGGCCGCCAATTCGGCGTCGACCCGCTTGCGAACCTCCTGGGCCTCGTCCAGCCGCAGCACCGCGACCAGGCGGCGCAGTTCCGTGACGGCCGCGGCGAGCCGCCGGTGGTCGCCCTCGGCCAGCTTTTCGGCGGATTTGACCTCGGTGACGTGGTCTTCGAGCCCGGACAGCCGCGCGTTCTCGAGTTCGTTGCGGGCGACGACCCGCCCGGCCAGCGAAGCCATGTCGGCCTTCGCGGCCTCCGCGATCTTCCGCGACTCCGCGGCGACGCCTTCCTCGGCGGCCAGCGGGCCCAGCAGGTCGAGCGCACCCGCCACGAAGTCGCGCTCGGACAGGAGATCCCCGCGCTGGGCCAGGTTGTGCGCGTAGGTCGCGACGACCTCGGCCAGGTCCTTCGGCTCCTCCTCCGAGATGACCGCACGCAGCAGGAACTCGACGAAGGCGTCGTCGGTGCCGAAGGCGAACGCGTCCGCCGCCTCGCCCTCGCCCGCGTTCATCGCCCGCTGGTAGCGGAACAGCTCGGTGTCGAGGCCGAGGCTGTCGAGGCGGCCGGTCCACTCGTGGTGGCGGCGGGTCCAGGACAGTTCCAGCTCGGGTTCGGCCAGCTGGGCCGCGGTGAGCTTGTCGTGGAAGCCGGACATGGTGAGCAGCCGGCCGTCCTGGGTCATCGGCAGCGAGTCGAGGCCCAGCGCGGCGGTCGGGCGGAAGCAGTACCAGGAGTCGACGAGGTTCTCGGAGTCGGCGGACACCACGTGCCCGCGCCACTCGGAGACCTTGCCGGTGATGATCCGGTGGCCGCTCTCGACGTGCAGCCACTCCAGCACGACGTGCGAGACGTCCTTGGCGGCGACGAACTTCTCCAGCACCTTGGTGCTGGTGGTGCCGACGACCTGGCGGCGGCCGGGCAGCATCACCGAGAAGATGAGCTTGATCAGCACGGACTTGCCGCCGCCGTTCTCGAGGAACAGCACGCTCGCCGGGGACGGGCGGCGCAGCTCGGCCGGGCCGGTCGCGTGGATGCCCGCGCTGAACAAGGCGTCCTGCTGCGGCGCGGTGATCTTGGCGCCGACGCCGCTGAAGTCGAGCACGACGTCCTGGTAGCGGGCACCCGCCGGGCCCACCGAGTGCAGGCGGACCCGCGAAAGCTCGTACATCGGTTCCCCTCTTAGAGCGTGTCCGAGGCGGCCGCGCGCAGCGTGCCCCCGGCGGTCGCGACGGCCACGACGTCGAGCGCGAGCAGGTCGTCGAAGGCGGCGTCGGCAGCGAGTTCGCGGACCTGGATCTGGTAGCGCGGCGTGGTCCGGTAGGTGCCGCCCTGCTCGTCGCTCACCGGGACCAGGAAGCCCTGGTCGGCGAGGAACCGCAGGGCGCGGCTGACCATGCCGCGGGTGGTGTCGGCGGCCAGCCGCCCGTCCTTGGTGGCCGCGGCCGCGGGACGGCGGGTGTAGGCGCGCCAGGCCTGTTCGAGCTCGGGCGCGTCGGCCAGGGGGTCGTTGTTGGCCTCGGCCGCCGCGGCGCGTTCGTCCAGCATCCGCGCGGCTTCGCGGACCATCGCGTCGACCTGCTCGACGCTGACGCGGCCGATGTAGGTGTCGTTGGCGAGGTCGTCCGGGCGCGGGTAGCCGAGCGCGGCGGTGGCGAGGTGGATCAGGCCGTGCAGGACCTTCTCCGTGTCGCGGCGCTCGCGGATCTTGGCCTGGCGGGCGTAGGAGTCCATCTTGATCTCGAAGACGGACTCGTCGGTGGCCGCCAGTACCGCGCCGGCCTGCTGGTTGACCTCGAGGACCATGAGGCCGAGGCCGGCGGCGACGGCGTGCGTGAGGGCCTTGAACGCGTTGTCCTCGCCGTAGCGGCGCACGAGGTCGCCGTAGACGACGTCGCGCGCGGGCAGCTGCTTCGGCCGCATGCCGAAGGCGACCAGCCGGGCCGCGGCCTCGGCGTCCACGCTGCTGTGGGACAGCGCCATTACGCGACCTCCTCTTCTTCATCGGCGCGCTCGACGGCGGCGGTGGACAGGAGCAGGTCGGCACCGCCGAACTCCGGGTCGTCCAAGAGCGTGCCGTCGTCGACGGCGAGCAGGACCGAGCGGTCGCCCTGGCGGCGGGCCGCGCCGATCCCGGGACTGTAGGCGTGCACCGCGCGCAGCGCGACCAGGGCGGCGAGCCCGGGCTGGCGGCTGCGGCGGGCTTCTTCGAGCAGGCCGGACAGCCGTCGCGGCACCTCGGGGAGGTCGAGCAGTTCGTCGGCCCGCCGCCAGACGTCGTCGCCGAACTTGTCGCTGACCTCGGCGGGCATCAGCTCGGGCTCCGGGATTTCGCCGACCAGCTGGTCACGTTCGGGGGCGGGCCGCAGGAGCAGCGAGACGAGCGACGAAAGCGACGGCACGACCGGTGCGGTGATGCCGGCGGCGGCGTGGAAGAAGTGCTCGGCCGGGGCGACGGCGTCGGCCAGCGGCAGCCCGAGCGTCGGGACGAGGAGCTGGCCGAAGAGGTCGAGGGTCGCGCGCTGGGGCGGGCCGGAGAACTGCTGGCGGTCCTGTTCGGCGCGGAAGACCGCGCCCGCGTCGGCCAGCCGGGACTGCAGGCGGGTGTGCCGTCGGATGCAGTCGCCGACGATGTCGACCAGTTCGGCGGCGCGGCGCTTCTTGTCGAGGTCCTCGGTCTCGTCGCGGGCGGTGGTGATGTTCTTGAGGATGGCGTTCTCGGCGCGGAACCGGGCTTCGATGTGGCTGAGCGCGCTGTCGAGCAGCTCGGGGACCTCGCGTTCCCAGTCGACCGAGCGGACGTCGCGGCGGGTCGCGTCGAGCTTCGCGCGCAGCGTCTCGCCGTACTGGACGGTCCGGTAGCGGGCCTGCTCGGCGGCGAGCTTGGCGTCGGCCAGTCGACCGCGGTTGATCAGGTTCTCGAGCTTGACCTCGGCGGCGATCTGCGCGGATTCGACGTCGGTGTCGAGCGCGCCGACCAGGACGTTGATGGCCTCGTCGGTGGCGCGCAGGTAGACCTCGCCGTCGCGGGCGGCCAGCTCGACCAGCAGCTTGAAGTCGAACTGGCGCCGCTGGTAGCCGCCCGGCCCGATCGAGCCGTAGACGCGCCGGAAGCCGCGGTCGGTGGTGCCGACGTTGATGAGGTTGTCCAGCACCCACTTGGCCACCCGGACGTGCTCTTCGGGCATCCGCGACGGCGCCTGCTGGGCGATGAACGGCAGCAGGCGGTCGATGACCTCGTCGTGGCCGGCGCCGGTGTCGAAGTCCATCGCGATGGTGACCTGGTCGATCGTGTGCAGCGCGATCTCGGCCATCTGGTAGATCGTGGCGTCGGCCCAGTCGAGCTTCGCCTTCCGCGCGTCGAGGTCGTGCAGCGGCGCGGTGCAGGCCAGCGCCTTGAGGCGGCGCGTCAGCCCCTCGTCGGCCAGGCCCGTCATGCCGGTGTCGTCGTCTCGCACAGCAGGCCAGGCTAGTCGGCCACCCTCTGCGCACGCGCGGGTGACGGGCTAACGTCGCTCCTATGCGTGAGATGAGCCGTGACGAGTGGTGGCAGTTCGCGTCCGAAGGCACCCGCACGGGCATGCTGGGCCTGGTCAGGGCCAACGGCGCCCCGATCGTGACGCCGATCTGGTTCCTGCTGAACGAGGGCCCGGACGGCGACGAGCTGATCTTCACCACGGGCACCGAGACCCTCAAGGGCAAGGCCATCGCCCGCGACGGCCGCATCTCCCTCGCCGTCGACGACCAGAAGCCGCCGTACTCGTACGTCCAGTTCACCGCCGAAGCGCGGCTGACCCACGACATGGACGACATGCTGGCGTGGGCGACCAAGCTGGGCGGCCGGTACATGGGCGCCGAGCAGGCCGAGGCGTACGGCAAGCGGAACGCGGTGCCCGAAGAATCCCTCGTCCGGGCGAAGATCACCAAGGTGATCGCGCGCGCCGACATCGCCGGCTGACCCCGGTTCGCTGGTAATCTGCACCCCGGGGGTGGGGGTATGCCTTCAGGGGACAGACGGGACGCCGTCAAGGCGATCATCAGCGCGGGCCAGCGGGAGCTGGTGGCCGAGCTGGAACGCCTCGACGGCGGGCGCTTCGGCCGGACAGGCCGCACCCGGCGGCTGGAGAACGGTGACGTCTTCGAACGTGCCGTGATCAGCACGGCCTTTTCCGACGAGTTCTTCGCGGCCGGGCTCTCGGTGGTGCTGCACCCGCGCAACCCGTACGTCCCGGCGTTCCAGGCCCACTTCCGCTACCGCGAAACCGCGGACGCGTGGTGGTTCGGCGGCAGCGTCGACCTGCTCCCCTGCTACGGCTTCGCTTCGGACGCGACGCACTTCCACCGCGTGCTGAAGAGCTACTGCGCAACGCTGGACCCGGCGTTCCACGCGCAGGCGAAGAGGGCGTGCGACGACCGTTTCCGCCTCCCGCACCGCAACGAGGCCCGCGGCATCGGCGGCATCCTCTTCGACCACCTGAGCCTGCCGGGCCCGGACGGCTGGCGACGCTCGGCGGCCTTCACCGCGGCGGGCATCGCCGCGATCATCCCGGCGTACGCCCCGATCGTGCGACGCCGCAAGGACCTCCCGCACGGCGAGCGCGAGCGGCAGTGGCAGCTCTTCCGCCGCGGCCGGTACGTCGAGTTCACCCTGGTCCACGACGCGGCCACGGCGGTGCAGGCCGACGCCGAGGCGATCCTGGCGGCGCTGCCACCGCTGGCGCGCTGGGAGTCGGAGTTCACGCCGGAGCCGGGGAGCGCGGAGGCCGAACTGGCGTCGTTCCTGGTGCCGCGCGACTGGGCGGCCGAAACTGTCGGTGCTCGCCGGTAGAGTGGAAAACGGGGGGCGCCCCGGCGGGCTCGGGTCGATTCGCCGCATCGCAGCACTCCGGCGAGCTCCGCTCCATCCGCCGCATCGCAACGCCCCGGGCGGCTCCTGGCCGACGCCGGCCGGGCTCTAGTCGGTTCACCGCACCACAGTGTCCCGGCGGCCCCGGGTCAGTCCTCCACGCCCCAGCGGGCCCGGGCCGATTCACCACCTCAGCACCTCGGCGGCCCCGGGTCGATCCCCCACACCACAGCACCCCAGCGGGCCCGGCCGATCCCCCGTACCACAACCCGGCGAGCCTCGGCCGGTCCGCAGCACCCAGGCGGAGCCGCCCAATACCGGCCACAAGGCCGTTCCCGCCCCGCTGAGCGGGAAACCGTTGACACGCAGCGTGAGCCACCATGTCGAGTATTGACAGGGCCCGCCCCCAGGGTGTGTGATCTGACCCATAGATAGGAAACTTTCCTAACTATTGCCGCCGGTGGTCCGCCGACCATTCCGCCCCGGTCACCCCCTGTCCCCCGACAACGCAGGAGGCTCCCAGTGGCACCCCGTCCACCGTGGCGCGCGGTACTGGCCGGTACTGCCGTCGCGGCGCTCGGTCTCAGCGCGGTCAGCCCGGTAAACGCTTTCGCGGCCGATACCGACTACGAGTCCGAGAACGCCACCATCTTCCAGGGCGCGGTCGAGTCCAACCACGCCGGCTACTCCGGTACCGGCTTCGTGAACTTCGACAACGTCGTCGGCAGCTACGTCGAATACTCCGTGAACGCGGCCCAGGCCGGCACGCACACCCTGACCTTCCGCTACGCCAACGGAACCGCCGACAACCGCCCGGTCAAGCTGGTCGTCGACGGCGGCGACAAGGGCACCGTCGACTTCCCCGGCACCGGCGCCTGGACGACGTGGAAGACCGTCACCGCGACCGTGCAGCTCACCGCCGGGGTCAACAAGGTCCGCACCACCGCGACCACCGCCAACGGCGGCCCGAACGCCGACAAGCTCACCGACACCTTCGTCGCGCCCACCGACGGCGAACCGCCGTCGCCGCCGTCGAACCTCAAGGCGAGCAACATCCTCCCCACCGCCGCGACCTTCTCCTGGACCGCCGCGACGGACAACGTCGGCGTCGTCCGCTACGAGATCAACCGCGGCGGCAACATCCTCAAGACCGTCGACGGGAACACCACGAGCGCGACCGTGGACAACCTGACGCCGAACACCGCCTACGACATCTCGGTCGGCGCGTTCGACGCCGCGGGCAACCCGTCGCAGCAGAGCAACGTGGTCACCTTCACCACGCCGCCGAGCAACGACACCACCCCGCCCAGCGTGCCCGGCAACCTGCGCACCACCGGCGTCACCGCGAACAGCGTCTCCCTGGCGTGGAACGCGTCCACGGACAACGGCGGCACCATCGCCGGCTACGACGTCTACCAGGGCGCCACGAAGGTCGCCACCACGACTTCGCTGAGCACGACCGTCACCGACCTGTCCCCCAACACCTCCTACACCTTCACCGTCAAGGCCCGTGACCCCGACGGCAACACTTCGGCCGCCAGCAACGCCGTCACCGCGAAGACCAGCGCCCCGGGCGGTGCCGGCGGGATCCCGGAGTACGACAAGGACATCGCGAAGGTCGACCTCGGCTGGTCGGTGGACTTCCTGCCCAACGGCAACGCGCTGGTGACCGAGCGGGACCGGTTCGAGGTCCTGCTCGTGACGCCGTCGGGCCAGAAGACCACGCTGGGCAAGGTGCCGGGCGCGGTCGGCACGAACGGCGAAGGCGGCCTCCTCGGCCTGGCGATCTCGCCGAACTGGTCGAGTGACCACGCGATCTACCTGTACCACACGGCCTCCGGCGACAACCGGATCGTGAAGATGACCTACGACGGCAGCACGCTGTCGTCGACGTCGACGCCGGTGCTGACCGGGATCGCGAAGAACCGCTACCACAACGGCGGCCGGATCAAGTTCGGGCCGGACGGCAAGCTGTACGCCACCGTCGGCGACGCCAAGAACAGCGACAACGCGCAGAACAAGAGCTCGCTGAACGGGAAGATCCTGCGGCTCAACCCGGACGGCTCGGCGCCGAGCGACAACCCGTTCTACGCCACCGGCGGCAACGCCCGGTACGTCTGGAGCTACGGCCACCGCAACCCGCAGGGCCTGGCCTGGGACTCCCGCGGCCAGCTGTGGGCGGCGGAGTTCGGCGAGAGCAGCCAGGACGAGCTCAACCTGATCCAGAAGGGCGGCAACTTCGGCTGGCCCAGCTGCGAAGGCACGCAGGGCAGCTGCAGCGGCTTCATCGCCCCGAAGAAGACCTGGTCGACGTCGCAGGCCGGGCCGAGCGGCGTGGAGATCGTCAACGACTGGATCTACATCGCCGGCGTCACCGGGGAGCAGCTGTTCGCCACCCAGATCAACGCGGCGGGCACGGGTGTCGGCACGGTGTCGACGCTGTTCTCGGGTCGCTGGGGCCGGCTGCGCTCGGTCACCAAGACCCCCGACGGCGGGCTCTGGCTGACTTCGACGAACAACGACAAGAACGGCGGCACGCCGTCGGTGCTGGACAACGTGATCGTGCGGCTGAAGTTCCCGGGCGGCGGCACGCCCGGCGGGTTCAAGCTGACCAGCTCCGCCTTCGCCGACAACGCGACCATCCCGGACAAATACACCTGCGCCGGGGACGGCACGGCGGGCCAGGACCCGTCGCCGCCGCTGGCCTGGGGTGCCGCCGACGGCGCCAAGGGGTACGCCGTCGTGTTCGCCGACGTCGCCAACAGCGGCAACAAGCTGCACTGGGCGATCTGGGACGTGCCGGCGGCCACGAAGTCGCTGCCGGAGGGGCTCGGCGCGGGCTACACCGTGCCGAACCAGGGTGGCGCCAAGCAGAAGGCCATGGGCAGCGGGGCGAACGCGCAGAAGTTCTTCGGCCCCTGCCCGGGCGGTTCGAGCCACCCGTACACGTTCACGCTCTACGCCCTGAACACCGCGACCGTCCCCGGCCTGACGTCGTCCTCGACGATGGCCCAGATCGAGACGGCGATCAAGGGCGCGTCGACGGCCAACGTGGTGCTGCGCGGCAAGTCCAGCGCGGCGGCCCAGTAGCCGCGGCAGGGGTGACCGGAGCGGCGCCGGTCACCCCTGCCGCCCTCACCCTTGTTCGGTGAGCGTGCGCAGGTGCGCGTCGACGTCGAAGCCGTGCTCCTCCAGCCGGCGGCGGGCCAGCAGGAGCTCGTCGGGGGTGAACAGCTCGGCGTACTCCTCGCGGAGCATGGTCGCCTCGGAGCTGCGGCCGAGCTGGTTCTTCTCCCAGAGCACGGTGAACCCGCCCGCGGTGCCGGCCCCGCGCAGCAGCAGCCGGGCCGCTTCGACCCCGCCGTGCTCGCGCACCATGCGTTCGAACTGGGCGGGCCGGTAGCCGTAATCCTTGGCCAGGACCCGGCAGCCGTCGAGCAGATCCTCGGTGAATCGCGCAGCGAGCCGGGGATCGGCCGGGACGGATGCTGCTGGTTCGGGCATGGGGCGACCTCTCGACGCGACGGCTTCCCAGATTAATCGCGGACCAGGCCGGTTTCGCTACGCCATTCGAGCAACGAATTTGCGGTGTGCACTCTGCGTATCGACAGAGCGGACATAAGCCGCAAATCGAAAACTGTCGGTGACCTCTGCCATGCTGGCCGCATGCGAACCGTGGTCCACGGCGACGTTCATGTCCACTATGGACAAATCTACGTCCACGACGAGCGGGGCGCGCCGTTCGAGGGCGACCTGGCCGCGTGCTTCGCCGGGCAGCGCAACGGGCTGTGCGGCGCCGCGGTGCCCGGGCACCTGTTCCTGATCACCGGGCTGCACACCGGCGAGGTCGGCTTCACCGCCGAGGTGCACCCGGCCGAGCCGCCGGACGGCGGCGCGGAGGACGTCGTCGAGGCGTCCTTCCGCGCCGAGGGCCGGACGGTGCTGGTCACCTGGGGTGGCGAGGACTGGTGGGACCTGGAGCTGGCTCCGGGCGACTACCGCGTCCGCTACAGCGGCACGGCGATGGACGCGGGCCGCGCCCGCGACACACGCCTCGGCGGCGAGCCCCGGCAGGACAGCTACCTGCTGCAGTTCTGGCCCGCACCTCCGGCCGCCGACGTGGTCGTCCGCCGAACGAGCGAGATCGCGGCGTACTGGCACGGGTTCGCGCGAGGGCTGCCGCCACCGCCGACCGCCGAGGAGCTCGCGAAGCGGGCGGAGGAGCGACGCCGGGCCGAGGAGGAGGCGCGTGCGAAGGCGCGGCACGAGCAGCTGCTGCGGGAATGGGGTGGCGTGCTGCCACCCCCGGCCGTGCTCGAGCTGCCCCCGGGCTCGCTGCGGCAGTTCGCCAAGGCCGACCGCGAACTGGTGGCCGCGGCGATCGCCGCCGGGCCGGAGGTCCGGCGCGCACTAGCCCGCCGGGTGGCGCACCTGGCCTTCGGACGGGCCCGGCTCGACGGCGTCCGCTGGATCGCCGCCGGTCTGCGCGCGCTGGACGAGGGGGCGCCGTTGCCGTCCCCGTTCGACGACTGGACGGCGGCGTGGGACCGGCTGCTCTCGGACCCGGAGGTGCCGCGGACGCTGGTGCGCACCCCGGACGGACGGCACGACAACGCGTTGCAGCAGGCCATGGCGTTCCCGGCGCTCTTCGCCGCCGCCCACGAAGACTCCGCCGAAGCGCTGGGCCAGGCGCTGTCGGCGGCGGAACACACCTACGGCGACGACCGGGCGCGGTTCCGGGCCGAGGTCCGAGCGGCCTTGGCCGAGCTGACGGCGAGCTGACCCGCCTCACCAGCCGAACAAGCCACCCATGATCCGGGCGCAGCGGGCCGTCATCGCCGCCGCGTCTTCATCGGGGCGGTCGATCCACCAGCTGATCAGCGAGTCGACCACGCCGGTCCACACCTGCGCCACCGCCTCGATGTCCGCCGGGTCGGCCAGGCCGCGGGAGGTCAGCAGCTGCGTCGCGCCGAGCACCGCGAACGCGTCCAGCCGGCGGCGGTAGTCGGCGGCCGCCGCGGCGATGTCACCGGTCGAGGGCACTGTCGCGTCGCGCAGGAGGCGCCAGGCGTAGCGGTCGTGGTCGAACGTCGTGAAGATCGCCGAGAGCACCTTCAGCGGCATCTGGTCGGGCTCGCCGCCGGCCGCCATGGTCGCGGCCACGCCGTCGGTGAGGCGGCCGCCGGCGCGGTGCAGGCAGGCCAGGTAGAGCCCGTCCTTCGAGCCGAAGTACTGGTACAGCAACGGCTTCGTGACCCCGACCCGGCGCGCGATCTCGACCATCGACGCGCCCGCGTACCCGGCCCGGCCGAACTCCTCGGTGCCGGCCACGACGAGCTGGGCCTCGCGCTCTTCGCGCGGCATCCCCTTGGTCCCGACCGCCCTTGACTCCGTCACGCGGCAGAGCCTACCGTGCGTAAAGTGACCCTAGGGTAAGTTACCGTGAGGTCAGATCAAAGGAGGCGACGTGGCCGAGTTCCTGGCGCACCTGCGCGACCCCGTGTTGTTCGCGATCCCGGTGTTCCTGCTGTTCGTGACGATCGAAATCGTCGCGGTGCACGTGCTCGGCCACGACGACAACGTGGTCGGCTACAGCGTCGCCGACACCCGGACGAGCATGCTGATGGGCACGGTCGCGGTCGGCGTCAACGCGGTGTTCCGGCTGGTGATGCTGGTCGTGTTCGCGGCGCTGTTCGAACTCGCCCCGGTCCGGTTCGACCCGCGCGACTGGTGGACGTGGGTGCTCATGCTGCTCGGCCAGGAACTGGTGTTCTACGCCTACCACCGCGCCAGCCACCGCGTGCGGCTGCTGTGGGCCGGCCACCAGGTGCACCACTCCAGCGAGCACTACAACTTCTCGACGGCGTTGCGCCAGAAGTGGACACCGTACTTCCAGCTGCCGTTCTGGTCGGTGCTGGCGCTGGGCGGCATCCCGCCGTGGATGATCCTGACCGGGCTGTCGATCGACCTCGTCTACCAGTTCTTCGTGCACACCGAGAAGGTCGGCAAGCTGCCGCGCTGGTTCGAGTACGTGTTCAACACCCCGTCCCACCACCGCGTCCACCACGGCAGCGACGCCGAGTACCTGGACGCCAACTACGGCGGAATCCTGATCCTTTGGGATCGGCTGTTCGGCAGCTTCGTCCCCGAAGGCAAGCGGCCGACGTACGGGCTGACGAAGAACATCGGCACGTACAACCTGCTGAAGGTCGGCTTCCACGAGTACGGCTCGATCCTGCGAGACCTCCGCGGGGCGCGGACGTGGCGCGAGCGCGCGGGATACGTGTTCGGGCCGCCGGGCTGGCAGCCGGCTCGCGCGCTCGCGCCCGCCCAGTAGCTACGCGGTGTCCTGCAGGGTCCGCTCGTTCTCCGGGCGCAGCGTCACCGGCAGGCTCGCCAGCGGCGGGCGCTGCCGGGACGTCAGGTCGGTCAGCACCAGTTCGCGCTCGACGCCGTCCGCCGACGCGCCGCGCTGGAACTGCGCCAGCACCGTGGCCGGCGGGATGGCCGTGACCAGCCGGTCGTAGCGCTCCAGGCGGTCGAACAGCGTCTGCATGATCTGCCCGGACATCCGGCCGAGCGCCTGCGTGCTCTGGTGCCGGTGCACGCGGTGGCCGAGGTCGACCTGGGCCATCCCGTCGAGGCCGCGCAGCTCCACCAGGTCGATGAGGTGCCCGATCTCGACGCCGTAGTTCACGACGAACGGGATGCCTTCCAGCACCTCGCGCCGCCCCGCGTACTCGCCGGCCAGCGGCTGGACGAACCCGGACAGCTCCGGCCAGAACATGTTGAGCAGGGGCCGCGCGACCAGCTCGGTGACGCGGCCGCCGCCTTCGGGCTCGCTGCCCGCCGCGCCGTTGAGGGGGCGGTGGTAGAAGCCCTTGACGTAGGCCACGGACGGGTCGGTGAGCAGCGGGCCGAGCAGCCCGGTGACGTAGCTGGTGGTGAAGTCGTAGAGGTCGCCGTCGACGAAGACGACGAGGTCGCCGGTCGTCGCCGCGACGCCCTTCCACAACGCCTCGCCCTTGCCCTGCAGGCCGTCGAGGGCGGGGAAGACGGCGTCCTGCGCGACCACGCGAGCTCCGGCCGCGGCCGCCACCTCCGCGGTGGCGTCGGTCGAGTGGCTGTCCACGACGAGGATCTCGTCGACCAGCCGGTGGTGTTCCTGCAGCTCCTCGCGGATGGCGGTGACGATCGCACCGACCGTGGCTTCCTCGTTCCGGGCCGGGATGACGACGGAGACGGTGGTGCCTCGTTTGGCCGCGACCAGGTCCTCGGCCGTCCAGTCGCCCGCTTTGCTGCTGCGCCGGGCGAGCCAGGTGCCGACCTCCGGTGACACCTGAAGCCGCGCGTTGTTCGTGCGCATGCCTACCCCTTCCCTCGTTCGGCGTATCCCTCCCGACCGAGGTTCGAGGGCCCGCGTTTCGGCGGCCACTCCCCGGTGCTACCGGGGTGTTACGAGATCGGCCCGGCAGCACCGATCCCGTTAACACGACGACCCGCCGCGAGATCGCGCTGCACAGGAGCAAAACCACTGGGAGAATCGCTCCCCGGCTCTCGAAAACCCGCCGGCGGGCCGGAGGCCGGCTGCGGCTATGCGTCCTCTTCTTCGAGCATTTCCGGGGTGACCGCCGACTCGGTGTCCGGGATGTTGAGGTCCTTCGCCCGCTTGTCCGCCATCGCCAGCAGGCGGCGGATGCGGCCGGCCACCGCGTCCTTCGTCATCTGCGGCTCCGACAGCTGGCCCAGCTCCTCCAGGGACGCCTGCCGGTTCGACAACCTCAGCCGGCCCGCGGCCAGCAGGTGGTCCGGGGCCGTGTCGCCCAGGATCTCCAGCGCGCGCTCCACCCGGGCCGCCGCCGCCACGGCCGCACGGGCCGAGCGGCGGAGGTTGGCGTCGTCGAAGTTGGCCAGGCGGTTGGCCGTCGCGCGGACCTCGCGGCGCATCCGGCGCTCTTCCCACTGCAGGACGCTCGCGTGCGCTCCCAGCCGCGTCAGCAGGGCGCCGATCGCGTCGCCGTCGCGGACCACCACGCGGTCGGCGCCGCGGACCTCGCGGGACTTCGCCTGGATGCCCATCCGGCGCGCCGCGCCCACCAGCGCCAGCGCCGCCTCCGGACCGGGGCAGGTCACCTCGAGCGACGACGAACGGCCCGGCTCGGTCAGCGACCCGTGCGCGAGGAACGCACCCCGCCACGCCGCTTCCGCGTCGGCCACGCCCCCGGACACCACGGCCGCGGGCAGCCCGCGCACCGGGCGGCCGCGCTGGTCGATCAGGCCCGTCTGGCGGGCCAGGCCCTCACCGTCCTTGACCACGCGCACCACGTACCGGGTGCCCTTGCGCAGGCCGCCGCTGGCGGTGATGACGTGGACGTCCGAATGGTGGCCGTACAGCTCGTGGATCTCCTTGCGCAGCCGTCGCGCGACCGAGCCCGTGTCCAGCTCCGCCTCCACGACCACCCGGCCGGCCACGATGTGCAGCCCGCCGGCGAAGCGAAGCAGCGACGCGACCTCCGCCCGGCGCGGCCCGATCTTCGTGATCTCCAGCCGGCTCAGCTCGTCCTTCACCGCGGCGGTCATCGCCATTACTGCCCCTCCCTGCCTTTCGCTCCTCCCCCGTGCTCCCCGCCGAGACCGAGAGCCTCCCGCATGCACAACGCGAGCGCATCAGGATCATGCCGTCCCGCCACTTCGGGGTCGGCCACCGCCCCCAGGTGCGCCCGGGCACCCAGCCGCTGCGCCGCGCGGCGGAGATTCGCCGGGTCGGGCACGGAATCGCGGTCCGCGATCACCGCGTCGACCCGCAGATCCGGCGCGTGCTCGAAGAGTACGTCGAGGTGCCGCTCCGGAGAGAATCCCGCGGTTTCCCCCGGCTGGGGGACAAGGTTGAGCACGAGCACCTTCGTCGCGGCCGTGTGCACGAGCGCGTCGTGCAGCCCCGGCACGAGCAGGTGCGGCAGCACACTGGTGAACCACGAGCCGGGCCCGAGGAACACGACGTCCGCGGCGAGCACGGCGTCGACGGCCTCCACGCACGCCTGCGGCGACTGCCCCGACCGCCCGGGCGTGTGCAGGCTGACGCGCTGCACCTGCCCCGGCGTCGACGCCACCGCGACCTGGCCGCGGATCGTGCGCAGGGCCGCCGGGTCCTCGCTGTCGAGGCCGCTGACCAGGCCCACGATCTCCAGCGGCTCCGGCGACATCGGCAGCACGCGGCCCGAGACGCCCATCAGCCGGCAGGCCTCGTCGAGCGCGGCGACCGGGTCGCCGAGCACCTCGAACAGCCCGGCCAGCAGCAGGTTCCCCACCGCGTGCCCGGCCAGTGCGCCGTCGCCGCCGAAGCGGTGCTGGAAGACCTCGGCCCACAGCGTGCCGCCGTCTTCCGCGGCGAAGGCGGCGAACGCCTGCCGCAGGTCGCCCGGCGGCAGCAGCCCGAGTTCGCGCCGCAGCCTGCCGGACGATCCGCCGTCGTCGGCCACGGTCACGACCGCCGTGACGTCGGGGGTCACCCGCCGCACCGCGGACAGTGTCGCGTGCAGTCCGTGGCCGCCCCCGAGGGCGACCGCGCGCACGTTATTCACGACCAAGGTCGCGGTGCACCACCTTCACGGCCATACCGTCCTCATTGGACAGACGCTGGGCGAGTTCCTCGGACAGCGCCACGCTGCGGTGCTTGCCGCCGGTGCAGCCGACGGCCAGGGTCAGGTACCGCTTGCCCTCGCGCTTGTAGCCGGCGCCGATCAGCCGCAGCAGCTGGTGGTAGCGGTCGAGGAACTCCTCGGCCCCTTCCTGGGAGAGGACGTAGTTGCGGACCTCGCCGTCGAGCCCGGTGTGCTCGCGCAGCTCCGGGATCCAGAACGGGTTGGGCAGGAACCGGACGTCCATCACCAGGTCGGCGTCCATCGGCAGGCCGTACTTGTAGCCGAAGGACAGCACGGTGACCCGGGTCTGGGTGCTCGCCTCGGAGCCGAACGCGTCCTCGATCTTGGCCCGCAGGTCGTGCACCGACAGCGACGACGTGTCGAGCACCAGGTCGGCCTCTTCGCGCAGCGGCTCCAGCAGCGTCCGCTCCGCGGTGATGCCGTCGGCGAGCCGGCCGTCGCCCTGCATCGGGTGGCCGCGGCGGACGGCCTCGAACCGCCGCACCAGCACCGCGTCGGTCGCCTCCAGGAACAGCACGCGCGGCTTGTAGCCCCGCGCGTCCAGGTCCTTGATGACCGAGGCGAGGTCGTCGGTGAACGCGCGCGAGCGCACGTCCATGACGACGGCCACCTTCGTGATCGCGCCGCGGGCCTGCGCCCCGAGCTCGACCATGGTGGCGATCAGCTCCGGGGGCAGGTTGTCCACGACGAACCAGCCCAGGTCCTCCAGGCACTTGGCCGCCGTGCTGCGGCCCGCCCCGGACAACCCGGACACGACCGCGACCTCCATGCCGGAGCCGCGGATCTCCTCTTGCGCACTCACTGTGTTTCCCTACTCCCCTGCTCCTGTGCCGTTGCTCGCGCCGGACTCCCCGGCCAGCGCGGCGACCACGGCCTCCGCGGTGCGCCTGCCGAAGCCGGGCACCGCCTCGATCTCCTCGATCCGGGCCTGCTTGAGCTTCTTCACCGAGCCGAAGTGCTTGATCAGGGCGGCGCGCCGAGCCTGCCCCAGCCCGGGCACACTGTCCAATTCGGACGTCACCAGCCGCTTGGAGCGCTTCTCGCGGTGGTAGGCGATGGCGAAGCGGTGGGCCTCGTCACGCAGCCGCTGCAGCAGGTACAGCGCCTCCGACGTCCGCGGCAGGATCACCGGATCGGGGTCGGCGGGCAGCCAGACCTCTTCCAGCCGCTTGGCCAGCCCGACCACGGAGATGTCGGTGATGCCGAGCTCGGCCAGCACGTCGGCGGCCGCGGTGGCCTGCGGGCCAGCGCCGTCGACGACCAGCAGGTTCGGCGGGTAGGCGAACTTCTTCGGCCGCCCGGTCTCCGGGTCGAGCCCGGGCGTGCTGGACTCTTCCGCGGTTTCCTTGAGGTAGCGGTGGAACCGGCGCCGGACGACCTCGGCGATCGAGGCGACGTCACCCTCGGTGGCCGCTTCGCGCAGCGCGAAGCGCCGGTACTCGGACTTGCGCGCGAGCCCGTCCTCGAACACGACGAGCGACGCGACGACGTCGCTGCCCTGGATGTGGCTGATGTCGATGCACTCGATGCGCAGCGGCGCGGTGTCGAGGCCGAGGAACTCCTGCAGTTCGGTGAGCGCCGCCGAGCGCGCCGTCAGGTCGCCCGCCCGCCGCAGCTTGTGCTGGGTGAACGCCTCGCCCGCGTTGCGCTGCACGGTCTCGGCGAGCGCCTTCTTGTCACCGCGCTGCGGCACCCGCAGCTGCACGCGCGAGCCGCGCAGCCCGCTGAGCCACTCCGCCACCGCCTCGGCGTCCGCGGGCAGCTCCGGCACCAGGACCTCGCGGGGGACGACCGGGCCGGCGTCGACGTCGTCGCGCGCGTCGAGCTCGGCCTCGTCGCCGTAGAACTGGGTGAGGAAGTGGTCGACCAGCGCCGGGACGTCCATCTCCTCGGCCTTGTCGATCACCCAGCCGCGCTGGCCGCGGACCCGGCCGCCGCGCACGTGGAAGACCTGGACGGCGGCTTCGAGCTCGTCGTGCGCGAAGGCGACGACGTCGGCGTCCGTGCCGTCGCCGAGCACCACGGCCTGCTTCTCCATGGCGCGCCGCAGGGCGCCGAGGTCGTCGCGCAGCCGGGCGGCGCGCTCGAACTCGAGCTCCTCGGAGGCGGCGGCCATCTCGGCTTCGAGCCGCTTGATCATGACGTCGGTCTTGCCGGCCAGGAAGTCGCAGAAGTCCTCGACGATGTCCCGGTGTTCGTCGGCCGAGACGCGGCCCACGCACGGCGCCGAGCACTTGTCGATGTAGCCGAGCAGGCACGGGCGGCCGATCTGGCCGTGGCGCCGGAACACCCCGGCCGAGCAGGTGCGGGCCGGGAAGACGCGCAGCAGCAGGTCGAGGGTCTCGCGGATGGCCCACGCGTGCGCGTACGGGCCGAAGTACCGGACGCCCTTCTTGCGTGCGCCGCGGTAGACGTGCAGCCGGGGGAACTCCTCGTTCAGCGTCACCGCGAGCACCGGGTAGCTCTTGTCGTCGCGGTAGCGGACGTTGAACCGGGGGTCGAACTCCTTGATCCAGTTGTACTCGAGCTGGAGCGCCTCGACCTCGGTGGTGACGACGGTCCATTCGACGCTCGCGGCCGTGGTGACCATCTGCCGGGTGCGCGGGTGCAGGCCGGAGAGGTCGGCGAAGTAGGAGTTCAGCCTGCTGCGGAGGCTTTTCGCCTTGCCGACGTAGATGACCCGCTTGGTCGCGTCGCGGAACTTGTACACGCCAGGGGCATCCGGGATGCTCCCCGGCGAGGGACGGTAGGTGGTCGGGTCAGCCACGTTGTCAAGACTATGGGGCGGCACCGACAGTTCTCGCACGCCCCCGCTGCTGCCCCATCGGAAGTAGGGTGTTCGTCCGTTTCCGACCTTCGTCGGTGTCCCGCTCGGTGACGCGGTGGTTACTTTCCGACCGGCCGGTCCGGTCCCCCTCCGAAAGGATCACCACCGTGAGCTCTCTCCGTCTCCTCGGCGTCGCTTCCGCCGCGGCCGTCGCGCTGACCCTCGCCGGTGGCGCGGTCGCCTCCGCGGGCGTCCAGCCGAACATCGTCGGCGGCACCACCGCGCCGACGGTCTCCTGGGGTGCCCAGGTGTACGTCAACACCGCCGGGCGCGACTACCAGGGCTTCAACTGCTCCGGCACGGTCATCGCGTCCCGCTGGGTGCTCACCGCGGTGCACTGCCTCGACCAGGACGGCTCGGGCATGTACGTCCGGGTCGGCAGCAACACGCTGCTCTCGGGCACGAAGATCGCCGTCGACAACGAGTACGAGTCCCCCAACGGCGACATCGCGCTGCTGCACCTGGCCTCGGCGACCAGCGCGTCGCCGATCTCGCTGGGCAGCTCGGACCCGGCGACGGGCAGCACCAACCAGATCTACGGCTGGGGCCGCACCACCCCGACCGGCCCGCCGGCGACGTCGCTGAAGACGGCGAACGTCCAGGTGACCGGCCGCTCCACGGACGCCTACGGCGGCCGCGCGATCCAGAGCGTCGGCGTCAACGGCTCGGCGTGGAAGGGCGACTCGGGCGGCCCCGAGGTCGCGAACGGCGTTCAGGTCGGCGTCGCGTCGACGGTCCAGAACCAGAGCGGGTCGAACACGCGCGGCACGAACAACTACGCGAGCGTGGCGGCGAGCCGGTCCTGGATCCGGACGACCGCGGGCGTCTGAGTTCTCCTTGTCCCGGGGCGGCGCTCCGGCGCCGCCCCGGTTCTGTCGGTGGTGTGTGGGATGCTCGCGGCATGCGGATCGCCACCTGGAACGTGAACTCCATCGTCCCCCGCCTGCCCCGCGTCCTGGGCTTCCTGGAGGAGACGGCACCGGACGTGCTGTGCCTGCAGGAGCTGAAGAACACGACGGAGGCGTTCCCGGCGGCCGAGGTCGAAGCGCTCGGCTACGAGGTGGCGGCGTACGGGCTGGGGCGCTGGAACGGCGTCGGGATCCTGTCGAAGGTGGGCCTGTCGGACGTGGTGCGCGGGCTGCCGGGCGAGCCGACGTTCGAGGGTGCCGCGGAAGCGCGCGCGGTGGGTGCCACCTGCGGGGGCGTGCGGGTGTGGTCGGTGTACGTGCCCAACGGGCGCGAGCCGGACAACCCGCACTACGCGTACAAGCTGGAGTGGCTGGCGTCGCTGCACTCGCTGGTGGCTTCGGAGAATTCGGCCGGGCCGTTCGCGGTGCTCGGGGACTTCAACGTGGCCCCGACGGACGCGGACGTCTGGGACATCACGCTGTTCGCGGAGTCGACCCACGTGACGAAGCCGGAGCGCGACGCCTTGGCCCGGCTGCGGGACCTGGGCCTGTCGGACGTCTTCCCGCGGCCGCTGAAGTACGACCACCCGTTCACGTACTGGGACTACCGGGCCGGGAACTTCCCGAACAACAAGGGGATGCGGATCGACCTGGTGTACGGGAATGAGGCTTTCACGTCCGCGGTGAAGGATTCCTATGTGGACCGGAACGCGCGGAAGGGGAAGGGGCCGTCGGACCACGCCCCGATCGTGGTGGACCTGGACCTCTGACGGCCGTCAGCCGCCGGTGGCTGCGCGGTGCAGTTTCCTCAGTGCCCGCACCGCCTCCACCGCGCGGCCCCGGTCCACGGCCTGCACCGCCATCACCGCGTGGTACTCGTCGTCCGGCAGCTCCAGCCGCGCCCACGACGCTCCGTCCGGGAAACTCACCGACAGCACGTCGCTCCACGCGAAGCGGCGGGTCACCAGTACGTTCCGGACCTCGATGCCCTCGGCGTCCGCCCGCACGCGCGCGATCGCGAACAGCATCACCCCGCACGCCAGCAGGATTCCGATGCCCACCATCGCCGCCTGGTCGGAGCGCTGGAAGCGGACCCCGGTGTCGCCGTTGCGCAACAAAATCGCCACCACGACGAACACCGCCAGCAGCGCCACCGCCAGCACGCTGCACATGATCATCGCCCGGCGGGGGCGGATCACCAGCGAAGTCGCCACGCTCACTGGAAGCCCCGCTCGGTCCACGGCTGGCGCAGGCTCCGCAGCACGTGCGCGGAGTCCAGTGCCGCCACCGTCGCCTCGTAGCCCTTGTCCTCCTTCGAGCCGGGCCGGCCCGAACGGTCGACCGCCTGCTCGTGCGTGTCGCAGGTCAGGACGCCGTTGCCCACCGGGGTGCTCTCGTCGAGCGCCACCCGGGTCAGGCCCGCCGTCACCGCGTCGCACACGTACTCGAAGTGGGGGGTGCCGCCGCGGATGACCACGCCCAGCGCGACCACCGCGTCGTGGTTGCGGGCCAGCGCCTGCGCCACCACCGGCAGCTCGACCGCGCCGGCGACGTGGACGACCGTCGGTTCCTCCTCCAGCTCCGCTTCCTTCGCCGCGACCAGCGCCCGCTCCAGCAGGACGTCGGTGATGTCCGCGTTCCAGCGGGTGGCGACGATGCCGAGCTTCAGCGCCTTGCAGTCGGACAGATCCAGCTTGACGTCGGGACGGCCTTCGCCGCTCACAGTGCTCCTCCGTCGGGGTGTTCGGTGCGCACGCCGACCTGGTCGTAGTGCTCCAGCTGCGCCAGGTCGTGACCCATCCGGTCGCGCTTGGTCTTCAGGTAGCGCAGGTTTTCGGGGTTCGGCGAGATCGGCAGCGGCACCCGCCCGGTGACGCGCAGGCCGTAGCCCTCCAGGCCGATCCGCTTGGCCGGGTTGTTCGACAGCAGCCGCATGGTGCGGACGCCGAGGTCGCAGAGGATCTGCGCGCCGGTGCCGTAGTCGCGGGCGTCGGCCGGGACGCCGAGCGCGAGGTTCGCGTCGACGGTGTCCGCGCCGTCGTCCTGCAGCTGGTAGGCCTGCAGCTTGTGCAGCAGGCCGATGCCGCGGCCCTCGTGACCGCGGATGTAGAGCACGACGCCGCGGCCTTCGGCGGCGACCGCTTCCAGTGCCGCCTCCAGCTGGGGGCCGCAGTCGCAGCGCAGCGAGCCGAAGACGTCGCCGGTCAGGCACTCGGAGTGGACGCGGACCAGGATGTCCTGGCCGTCGCCGATCTCGCCGTAGACGAACGCGACGTGCTCGATGCCGTCCAGCAGCGAGTCGTAGCCGACCGCGCGGAACGTGCCCGCGGCCAGCGGGATACGGGCCTCGGCGACCCGCTCGACCTGCTTCTCGGTGCGGCGGCGGTAGGCGATCAGGTCGGCGATGGTGATGATCGCCAGGTCGTGGTCGGCGGCGAAGACCTCGAGCTCGTCGCGGCGCGCCATGTCGCCTTCGTCCTTCTGCGACACGATCTCGCAGAGGACGCCTGCGGGGGCGAGCCCGGCCATCCGGGCCAGGTCGACCGACGCCTCGGTGTGCCCGGGCCGGCGCAGCACGCCGCCTTCCTTGGCGCGCAGCGGCACGACGTGCCCGGGGCGCCGGAAGTCCTTCGCCGTGGACGCCGGGTCGGCCAGCAGCCGGATCGTGTGGGCGCGGTCGGCGGCGGAGATGCCGGTGCTGATGCCCTCGGCGGCGTCGACCGTGACGCTGTAGGCGGTACCGCGCGCGTCCTGGTTCGTGTGGTACATCGGCGGCAGGTCCAGCCGGTCCGCCTCGGACTCGGTCAGCGCCACGCAGACGTACCCCGAGGTGTAGCGGACCATGAAGGCCAGCAGCTCCGGCGTCGCCTTCTCGGCGGCGAAGATGAGGTCGCCTTCGTTCTCGCGGTCCTCGTCGTCGACCACGACGACCGGCCGGCCGGCCGCCATGTCGGCGATGGCCCGCTCGATGGCGTCGGCGTCGAACGCCGCGCCGCTGCCGCACGGGGTCCAGCCCGCTTCGGGTTCTGCCGCGCTCGTCTCACTCATGACCGCTCCTCCGTGCCGCCGCCGCTGTCCCGATTCTGCACCTGGTCGCGGATGTGGGCCTCGGCCAGCTTTTCCACGTACTTCGCTACCACGTCGACCTCGAGGTTCACCAGGTCGCCCGCTTCACGGCGGCCGAGGGTGGTCACTTCGAGGGTGGTGGGGATCAGGGCGACCGCGAACTGGTCGGCGCTGATCGCCGCCACCGTCAGCGAGACGCCGTCGACCGCGATCGAGCCCTTCTCGACCACGTACCGGGACAGGTGCGCCGGCAGCGCGAACGTCGTGACGCCGTTCTCGTCGCGGCCGAGGAACACGCCGGTCCCGTCGACGTGACCCTGCATGATGTGCCCGCCGAGCCGGCCGCCTGCCGGGGTGGCGCGCTCGAGGTTGACCCGGTCGCCGACCGCGACCTTGGCCAGGCTGGAGCGCTGCAGCGTCTCGTTGACGACGTCGACGGTGAACTCGCCGCCCGCCACCTCGACGACGGTCAGGCAGACCCCGCTGACCGCGATCGAGTCGCCGTGCCCGGCGTCGCTGGTGACCAGCGGGCCGCGGACGCGCAGCCGGGCCGCGTTCGTCAGCTGCTCGACCGCGGTGACTTCGCCGATCTCCTCGACTATGCCGGTGAACACGTGCGCTGCCTCCTCGTGAGCCGGACTCCTGCGCCGGTCCCTTCCATCCAACACCCGCGGCGGCCCGGTGGCTTCTCCGGTGCCGCTGCGAGGTCAGCCGGCCCGGCCGCGGGCCGCCTGCTCGCGCAGCGCGGCGACCGCCTTGCCCGGGTCACCGGCGCCGTAGACGGCGGATCCGGCCACGAAGCAGTCGACACCGGCCTCGGCGGCCTGCTCGATGGTGTCGGTGTTGATGCCGCCGTCGATCTCGACGATCAGTTTGAGGTGCCCGGTGTCGACCAGGCGCCGCGCGGTGCGGACCTTCTCCAGGACGTCGGCGATGAACGACTGCCCGCCGAAGCCCGGCTCGACGGACATCACCAGCAGCGTGTCGTAGTGCTTGAGCGCGTCGAGCCACGGTTCGAGCGCGGTGCCCGGCTTGATCGACAGGCCCGCCTTCGCGCCCGCGGCCCGCAGGTTCTTCGCCAGCGCGACGGGGTCCTTCGCGGCTTCGGCGTGCACCGTGACGTTGTAGGCGCCGGCCTCGGCGTACCCGACCGCCCAGCGGTCCGGGTCGTCGATCATCAGGTGGCAGTCGATCGGCAGGTCGGTGCTGTCGATCAGGGCCTTGGCCACGGGCAGGCCGAGGGTCAGGTTGGGCACGAAGTGCGCGTCCATGACGTCGACGTGGACCCAGTCGGCCCTGGCCTCCCCCGCGCCGGCCACGGCGGCGATCTCGTCGCCGAGCCGGGCGAAGTCGGCCGCGAGGATGCTGGGTGCGATCAAAGGTCGGTCTGCCACGTTCCGAGTGTAGGAGGACGGCGCTAACGGTCGCTAACCGGTTGTGACCAGGATCTGGCTCCGGAGAGGGAGGTCACGGTGCACCGGGTCGCCCTAACCTCGACCGCATGTCCGGATTCCTGGCGTCCCTGGCGCGGATCGGCAGCTACCGCAGCCTGCCGTACGCCGTCGCGTGTGCCGTCCTCACGCTGCCGATCTCCCCGTTCGCCTTCGCCGCGGCGGTCTCCGTCGAAGCCGATTCCCGCGTGCGGGCTCTGCTCGCCCTGCTCGCCATGGCGGTGCTGATGGGGCTGCTGGGCCTGCTGGGGCCGGTCCGGCGGCTCGGCATCGGCCTGGCGAACACCCTGCTCGGCACGGCCGTCCCGGCCCCGGACGGGCGACCCGACGCCGGTTCGCGGCTGCGTTCGGGACTGTGGCTCGCCCTGCACACGGCGTTGAGCGGCATCCTGCTCACCGTGCTCGCCTTCCTCGGCCTGGGCCTGCTGGTGCCCGCGGTCTGGCTGACCGGCGGCCAGGACACCATCAGCCTGTTCTGGGACGACGTCCCGCTCGGCGGGTGGACGGTCCCCTTCGGCGTCGTGCTGCTCTTCGCGGCGCTGGTGCTCACCGCGGGCGCCACCCGCGGGTTCCGGACCGGCGCGGAGGCGCTGCTCGGCCCGTCGGACACCGAACGCGCGGCGCAGGCCGAACGCCGATCGGCCGTGCTCGCCCAGCGCAACCGGCTGGCCCGCGAGCTGCACGACTCGATCGGGCACACGCTGACGACGTCGACCATCCAGGCGGCGGCCGCGGCCGACCTGGTCGAGGTCGATCCCGCGCAGGTCCGGCGCGCGCTCGGCACGATCGAAGAGGCGTCCCGGACCGCGCTGGAGGACCTCGACCACGTCCTGGGGCTGCTGCGCGACGAGCCGGCCGCGAAGGCGCCGACGCGCACGCTGGCCGAAGTCGACGTCCTCGCCGTGCGCGCCCGCGAAGCCGGGCTCGACGTCCGGCTGGCCGTCACCGGCCCGGTCGCCGCGCTGCCCGCGACGGTGTCGCGGGAGGGCTACCGGATCGTCCAGGAGGGCCTGACCAACGCGTTGCGCCACGCCGGTCCGGGCGCGGTCGAGGTCCGGGTCGAGGCCGGGCCGGAGCACCTCGGTATCGCCGTCGTCAACGCGCTGCCCGGCGACGGGCCGCGGACCGGGCGGCGCGGGCTGGCCGGGCTCGCCGAGCGCGTCGAGGCCCTGCGCGGCGAGCTCGACGCCGGCCCGGACGGGCAGCAGTGGCGGCTGCGCGCGACCATCCCGCTGCGGGCGGGCGTGTGACGCCGTCGGTGCTGCTCGCCGACGACGAGCCGCTGGTCCGCACCGGGCTGCGGGCGCTGCTGGAGCAGCAGGGCCTGCCGGTGGTCGGCGAGGCGGCCGACGGGGGCGAGGTCCTCGACGCCGTGCGGCGGACGCGGCCGGACGTGGTGCTGATGGACGTGCGGATGCCCGGCGTGGACGGCATCGAGGCCACCCGCCGGGTGCTCGGGGCGCTGGCGGACCCGCCGAAGATCCTGGTCGTCACCACGTTCGACAACGACGACTACGTGCACGAGGCACTGCTGGCCGGGGCCAGCGGGTTCCTGCTCAAGCGGGCGCGCAAGGAGGAGATCGCGCACGCCGTGCGGACGGTCGCGGCGGGCGAGTCGCTGCTGTTCCCGGAGGCGATCCGGCGGCTGGTGAGCGGCCGGGTCGCGGGCGGCAAGCACGCGCGGGCGGCGAAAACGCTGACCCGCCGCGAGGCCGAGGTGCTGCGGCTCATCGCCACCGGACTGTCCAACCAGGACATCGCGGCGGCGCTGGTGATCAGCCTCGAGACGGTGAAGACCCACGTCGGCAACGTCTTCACCAAGCTCGGCGCCGGAAACCGCAGCCAGGCCGTGGTCATCGCGTACGAGGCCGGGGTCGTCAAGCCGGGGCACCTCGCCGGTCAATAACCGACGTGCTCCCGATCACCCCCGGGAAGCCGTGAGTTCGGCCAGCGGCCACCCGGCGGTCACCTTCAGTCCCTCCGCGGCACACATGCGGGAGGACTAATAGCCCGTGTCCGAAATCCGGGCCGTAACCCCCGAGGTCCCCGAAGTTCGCGAATGAGGAGAAACATGGCTTCGCTGTTCGCCGGCCGCCGCCGGTGGCTGGTCGCGGGCGCGCTCGGCGCCGCGCTGGTCGCCGCCGCCCCGGTCGCACTGGCCACCAACGGTTCCGACAACGCCGACGCGCGGTCGTCCGCCGGCACCGGTGATCGCACCGCCGACGTCCGCGCCGCGATCCAGGGCGGCCACGCCCGCAACGTCATCCTGTTCATCGGCGATGGCATGGGCCAGTCGGAGATCACCTCCGCCCGCAACTACGAGCGCGGCGCCGCCGGCCGGCTCGCCATGGACGAGCTGCCGCTCACCGGCGACTACACCACGTACGCCGTCGAGAAGAACAACCCGGCCAAGCCCGAGTACGTGACCGACTCGGCCGCGTCCGGCACCGGCTGGGCCACCGGCACCAAGACCTACAACGGCGCCATCTCCGTCGACGCCTACGGCAACGATGTCCCGACGATCCTGGAGATCGCCAAGCGCAACGGCCTGCGCACGGGCGACGTCACCACCGCCGAGGTCCAGGACGCGACCCCGGCCGTGCTCGGCTCGCACGTGGTCAGCCGCGACTGCAAGGGCCCGGTCGAGACGACCGCGAAGTGCGCGAAGAACGCCAAGGAGAACGGCGGCAACGGCTCGATCGCCGAGCAGCTGGTTCAGACCCGTCCCGACGTCCTGCTGGGCGGCGGCGCGAAGTACTTCAACCAGACCGTGACGGCCGGCAAGTTCCAGGGCAAGACCGTCCTGGACCAGGCCAAGGCGGCCGGCTACACCGTCGTGAACACCGCGGCCGACCTGGCCGCGGCGAAGAAGGGCAAGCCGGTCCTCGGCCTGTTCGCCGACGGCAACCTGCCGGTGAACTGGACCGGCCCGGCGGCCGTGCACGGCGGCACCGCGCCGTCCCGCTGCACGCCGAACGCGAAGGTGCCCGCGACCCAGCCGAAGCTGGCCGACCAGACCCGCAAGGCCCTCGAGCTGCTGGACGACCGCCGCAGCGACAAGGGCTTCTTCCTGCAGGTCGAGGGCGCCAGCATCGACAAGCAGGACCACGCGGCCGACCCGTGCGGCCAGATCGGCGAGACGGTCGACTTCGACGCGGCCATCGCGGCCGGCGAGGCGTTCGCCCGCAGCCACCCCGACACCCTGGTGCTGGTGACCGCCGACCACGGCCACAGCAGCCAGATCGTCGAACCCACCGCCACCCCGGGCCTGACCGCGACGCTCGTCACCAACGAGGGCGCGAACATGACCCTGGCCTACGGCACGGCGGAGGCGGGCGGCTCGCAGTCGCACACCGGCACCCAGGTCCGCATCGCGGGCATGGGCCCGCAGGCGGCGAACATCGTCGGCCTGACCAACCAGACCGACCTGTTCGGCACCCTGAAGCGGGCGCTGAAGCTGCGCTGAGTGGTGGGGTGCACCCCCGGGCCGTCCCGGTGGTGCACCCCATACCCCCTGGTGCCCGGTCCCCCTAGCGTGGGGAAACACCGAGACACCAGGGGGTTTTCCATGCGGAAGTCATTGCGGGCGGTCACCGCGGGCACGCTCGTCGCGCTGCTCGCCGCCACCACCGCGGCACCGGCGCTCGCGGCCGTGAGCCCGGTCCAGGCGAAACTGGACGTGCTGACCGCCCAGGACGGCGTACCGGGGGCGGCGGCGGTGGTCCAGGACGGCAGGCGCACCCAGGTCACCCGCAGCGGCGTGGGCGACGTCGCCACCGGGAAACCGTTCCCGCGCAACGGATCGTTCCGCGCGGGCAGCGTCACCAAGACGTTCGTGGCGACGGTCGTGCTGCAGCTCGTGGCCGAGGGCCGGGTCCGCCTGGACGCGCCGGTTTCGCGCTACCTGCCGGGGCTGCTGCCGGACGGGCGGATCACCGTCCGGCAGGTGCTGCAGCACACGAGCGGGCTGTACAACTACACGGACGCGCTCGACCTGACCGACCCGGAGGCCCTGCGCCACCGCGGCGCCGAGCCGGCCGAGCTGGTGGCGCTGGCGCTGGCGCACCCGGCGCTGTTCCCGCCGGGGGCTCGCTGGTCGTACTCGAACACGAACTACATCGTGGCCGGGATGCTCGTGGAACGCGTGACCGGCCACGCACTGGACGCGGAGATCACCCGCCGCATCACCCGCCCGCTGGGCCTGCGCGACACGTACCTCCCCCGCCGCGGCGACGAAAAGCTGCCGTCCCCGCACGCGGTGGGCTACCTGCCGGTGAACGGGAAGCTGGTGGACTTCAGCGACTTCGACGCCACGATCGCCGGGGCGGCGGGTGGCCTGGTCACGACCCCGGCGGACCTGGACAGGTTCTACGGAGCGCTGCTGGGCGGCCGGCTCCTGCGCCCGGCCGAGCTGGCGGAGATGCGCCGCACGGTCCCGGCGGACCTCGGCCTCCCGGGCGCGGGCTACGGCTTGGGTCTGGGCAGCATCCCGCTGTCGTGCGGAGTGGTGTGGGGGCACGAAGGCGGCATCATCGGCTTCACGAACTTCGCGGGGGTGGGCCCGAAGGACCGGAGGGCAACGGTGGTGCTGAACGAGAACCCGACCTTGGCCGACACGAGCGAGCATCTGATCGCGGCTGTGGATGCGGCGGTCTGTTCGTAGGCCGGCGGCCCGAAATTGTCGGTGGTGGCCGGTAGCGTGGAAGACGGGGGGCGCCCCCGCGGGCGTGGCGCCGATTCAGCGCGCTCCCGGGTGAAGCCCAGCCGGCGCAATCGCGCCTCACGGCAGCAGGTCCAGGACCTCGGTCCACGGCCGCCGGACGTCGAGGCGGTGCAGCGTCACCCCGGCGCCCGCGAGCGTGTCGAGGTGGCGCTGCCACGCCGGGTGGTGCGTACGGGTGTCGTGGATCTGGTACGCCACCACCACGGTGATCCCCGGCGCGCCCAGCACGTCACCGAGCACCGTCAACGCCTGGTTGTCCGCGATGCCGAGGGCGAGCTTGGCGACCGAGTTCGCCGACGCCGGCGCGAACAGGAACACGTCCGGGTCCGGGTGCGGCCGCGGCTCGCCGGGCAGCCGGGACACGCTGCGGACCGGCAGGTCCGTGCAGGCGGCCACCTCGGCGAGTCCGCCGGTCGCGTCGAGCCAGCGGTGCGCGGCCGGCGTCAGCGTGATCGCCGGGCGCCAGCCGCGTTCGGCCGCCGGGCGGGCCAGCTCGGCGGCGAACCGGGCGTCCAGCCCGCCGCACGAGCTGGCCACCAGCCCGAGGTCCCTCACGGTTTGCGGAGCACGGCGCAGAACATCGCGTCCGTGCCGTGGCGGTGCGGCCACAGCTGGACGTACGGCCCGTCGCCGAGCTCCGGGACGCCGGGGAAGAACTCGCGCGCGTCCAGCACTTCGGCCTTCAGCCGCCGCGCCGATTCCGCGAACACGCCCTCGGTCTCCGCCAGGTGCGGCGAGCACACGACGTACGTCAGCACGCCACCCGGCCGCAGCAGCTCGTAGGCCGCGGCGATCAGCTCGCCCTGCAGCTTCGTCAGGTCCGCGACGTCGGACGGCTGACGGCGCCAGCGCGCTTCCGGCCGCCGCCGCAGCGCGCCGAGGCCGCTGCACGGCGCGTCGACGAGGATCCGGTCGTACCCCGGCTCCAGGCCGCTCTCGCGCCCGTCGGCGACACGCACCTTCACCGGCAACCCGCTCGTGGCCTTCTCGACGAGCTTCGCGCGGTGCGGCGCCTTCTCGACCGCGTCGACGGTCGCCCCGCTCAACGCGGCCAGCGCGCCGAGCAGCGCCGCCTTGCCGCCGGGGCCGGCGCACAGGTCGAGCCAGCGCTCGTCGGTGCCCTCGAGCGGCACCTTCGTCGCGGCGATCGCGCAGAGCTGGCTGCCCTCGTCCTGGACCGCGGCCAGCCGCTCGCGGACCGGCTCGGCGTCGGCCGGGTCGCCGGCGCCGGCGGGCAGGCGCACGCCGTAGGGCGAGTACGGCGCCGGGTCGCCGCCGGTGATCGCGGCGAGCTCGTCCGCGCTGATCTCGCCCGGACGGGCGACCAGGTGCACCTCGGGGCGCGCGTCGTCGGCTTCCAGCGCGGCCTTGAGGACGGCGCCCTTGTCACCCAGCGCTTCGGCGAACGAGCGGGCGATCCAGCGCGGGTGCGCGGTCCGCAGCGCGTAGGCGCCGATCGGGTCGGCCGCCTCGTCCGGCGCCAGCTCGTCGAGCCACGCCGCTTCGTCCTTTTCGGACACCTTGCGCAGGATGGCGTTCGCGAAACCCGTCGCCCACGAACCGGCTTCCGCGCGCACGAGGTCCACTGTGGACGTCACGGCGGCGTGCTCGGGGATGCGCGTGCGCAGCAGCTGGTAGACGCCGAGGCGCAGCGCGTCGAGCACCGCCGGGTCGGTCTGCTTGAGCGGGCGCTCGGCGCAGGACTCGATGATCGCGTCGAGCAGGCCTTGCGCCCGCGACGTGCCGTACGCGAGTTCTGTGGCCAGCGCCGCGTCCCGGCCGGTGATCCGCCGCTCGCGCAGCAGGTCCGGCAGGACGAGGTTGGCGTAGGCGTCCTTCGTCCGGACGGCGGCGAGGACGTCGAACGCGGCCTGCCGGGCCGGATCGACCTCCGGCGGGCGGCGCGGCCCTTCCTTGCGCGGTGCCGGACGGCCCCGCTGCGGCCGTGACGGGCGTCGTTCCCTGTGGTCGTTCACCGGAGGCGCTCTCCCTGGTCGATCCTCGTACCGCGCGCCCAGTCGGTGGCCGCCATCCGTTTCTTGCCGGGTGCCTGGACTTCGCCGAGCCGCAGCGGCTTGGTCGCCGTTCCGACCAGCACCCGTTTGCGCTCGACCACGATCTCGCCCGGCGGCGGGCCGGGTTCGTCGAGCACCGTGACCGGGCCGAGCTTGAAGCGTTCCCCGCGGAACTCCGCCCAGGCGCCCGGGTCCGGGCTGACCGACCGGATCTGCCGGTCGACGGCGGAGGCGGGGTCGGCGAAGGACACCCGCGCGTCGTCGACGGTCACCTTCGGCGCGTAGCTGACGCCTTCGGCGGGCTGCTCGCGCGCGACGAGGCTGCCGTCGGCCAGACCGTCCATGGTGGACAGCAGCAGCTTGGCGCCGGATTCCGCGAGCCGCCCGAGCAGCGCGCCGGCGGTGTCGGTGGCCCCGATCGCCTCGGTGACGACGCCGAAGACCGGGCCGGCGTCGAGTTCCTTGACGATCCGGAAGGTGGAGGCGCCGGTGATCTCGTCGCCGGCGCGGATCGCGGCCTGCACGGGCGCGGCGCCCCGCCACGCGGGCAGCAGCGAGAAGTGCAGGTTCACCCAGCCGAGCCGCGGGATGTCGAGGGCGGCCTGCGGCAGCAGCGCCCCGTAGGCGACGACCGGGCAGGCATCCGGCGCGAGCTCGGTCAGCCGCGCGAGGAAGGCGGGGTCACCGGCGCGCGCGGGGGTGAGGACCTCGATGCCGTGTGCATCGGCAAGGGCACCGACGGGCGACCGCACGACGCGGCGGCCACGCCCGGCCTGCGCATCGGGCCGCGTGACGACGGCGACGACCTCGTGCCGCCCGGAATCGAGCAGGGCACGCAGGGCGGGGACCGCCGGATCGGGAGTGCCGGCGAAGACGAGCTTCATCGGGCCTCCCCCGGCGGAAGCGGGGTTTCAGGTGGCTGGAACATCGTGGCCGAGTCTAGAAGGCCCGCCTCGACGGGGCGCGCCAGTGCCCCGATGTGCCGGTCGGCAGCTCGGGCGGGTTGTCCACGACTTGATCGCGATGTGGACAACCCGGCCGTCAGCGGGGGCTTTCCCGGCTTTTTGTCGGCGGCGCTCGATACGCTGGACCCGGGGGGCGCCCCCGGGGCCGACCCGAGCGGCTCAGCCCGCCAGGCGGGCGGGCGGAAGCCGCGGCCAGGTCAGCGACAGTCCGAGCGGCCGGCCCGCCTCACACCAGGCAAGGCGGGCCAAGCCGCCCACCTACCAGTTCGCCGGCCAAACCACCTGCGCCGCGCCCTGACCCCGCCGCACCGGCTCGGCCGCCGCCAGCCAGCGGCCGTCGCGCAGCCGCTCCACTCCCGTCGCCGCTCCGATCTCCGCCGGCGCCGTGGAGAACCCCTGGCCGCGAGCCTTCAGCTCCGCCGTCTCCGGCTGGTCCAAGAACGCCTGCTCCACCTGCGCCGCCGCCGAGTTGCGCTGCGATGCCCGCGGGGCCGCGATCGCGTTCTCCAAGGTCAACCCGCGGTCGAGGCGGCCGAGGAGCACCTGCAGCACCGTCGTGATGATCGACGCCCCGCCCGGCGACCCCGTCGCGAAGAACGGGCGGCCGTGGTCGAGGACGATCGTCGGGGCCATCGACGAGCGCGGGCGCTTGCCCGGGCCCGGCAGGTTCGGGTCCGGCACTCCCGGCGTCACCGGCGTGAACGAGAAGTCCGTCAGCTCGTTGTTCAGCAGGAACCCGCGGCCCGGCACGACGATGCCGCTGCCACCCTCCTGCTCGATCGTCAGCGTGTAGGCGACGACGTTGCCCCACTTGTCCGCCACCGTCAGGTGCGTGGTGTTCTCACCCTCGTACGGAGTCGGCGCCGCCGCGGAACCGGCAGCGCACGGCGCCGGGTGGCGGGGGTCGGCCGGGGCGACCGGGCTGGTCGCCGCCTTGTCCTTCGAGATCAGGCACGCCCGGGAGTCGGCGAACCGCTGGCTCAGCAGCTCGCGCGCCGGGACGTCGACGAACGCCGGGTCGCCGATCCAGCGGTTGCGGTCGGCGAAGGCGAAGCGGGTCGACTCCAGGAAGTACTGCAGGTAGTCGGCCTTCGAAACGTGCTTCAGGTCGAAGTTCTCGAGGATGTTGAGCGCTTCGCCGACCGTCAGCCCGCCCGACGACGGTGCCGGCATGCCGTAGACGTCGAGGCCCTCGTACCGCGCGTGGGTCGGGTCGCGCTCGATGGCGCGGTAGGCGGCGAGGTCGCCGGTGGTCAGCTTCCCGGGCCGGACGTTCAGCGTCGACGCCGGGTCGACCGGCGGCTTCTGCACCGTCTTGGCGATGTCCGCGCCGATCGGGCCGCGGTACAGGGCGTCGACGCCGTTGCGCTCCAGCTGCGCGTACGTGCCCGCCAGGTCGGGGTTCCGGAACACCGTCCCCGGCACCGGGGGCGCGCCGCCCGGCAGGTACAGCGAGCGCGTCGACGGGAACGCCGAGAAGCGCGCCGCGTTGTTCGCGATCTGCGTCTGGAACGTCTGGTCGACGACGAAGCCGTCGCGCGCGAGCTTCTCCGCGGGCTTCAGCGACTTCGCCAGCGACCGCGTGCCCCACTTGCGCAGCGCTTCGGCCCAGGTCGCGGGCGTGCCGGGAACACCGACGCTCAAACCGCTGGTGACGGCGTCGGCGAACGGGAGCGGCTTGCCGTTCTCGAGGAACAGGTTCTCGGCGGCGGTCTTCGGCGCGGTCTCGCGGCCGTCCAGGGTGTGCACGCGGTGGGTCTTGGCGTCGTAGTAGACGAAGAACCCGCCGCCGCCGATCCCGGCGGAGAACGGGTCGGTGACGCCGAGCGCGGCGGCGACCGCGACGGCCGCGTCGACGGCGTTCCCGCCGTCGCGCAGGACCTGCGTGCCGATCGCGGTGGCATCGGCGTCGATGCTGGCCACGGCACCCCCGAAGCCGACGGCGACCGGCGACTTCGGCGTGGGTGTGGCGGCGGTGGCGGGCACGGCGGCACCGGCGGTGAGCGCGGCGGCGACGGCCAGGACGAGCGTGGTGCGGCTCCAGTGCGCGGGCATGCGGGCGAGTCTGCCTCGTGCCTCGCCCCGCTACAAGACGCCAAGGGGGCCGATACACCCCTATTGTCAGCTTTTCACATGATTCAGGGGTTCGGGAAATTAAATCACATGGAGCAGTGACGTTCCGGTTCTCGCTGTAACACAATCGTGCGGCGCGGCCTGCACACCGCGCATCGCGAGGGCAACCGGAAGGAACAACCGAAGATGACTGCACCAAGACGGATCCGGCACCGCCTGCTCGGCGCCGCGCTCACGGTCTCGACCGCCCTGCTGGTGGTGACCGCCGGCACCGCCGGCGCCGTGCCGGAGACCGGCAACCACGAGATGGGTGCCTCGATCCGCGCCCACGACGGAGTGGCCCCGGCCGGGCTGGCGCCGGCGGCGGTGAACTCGAGCGTCCCCGGCATCGACGTGAGCTCTTACCAGGGCAACGTCAACTGGGCGTCGTACTGGAGCGCGGGCAAGAAGTTCGCCTACGTCAAGGCGACCGAGGGCACCGGCTACCAGAACGCGTACTTCAGCCAGCAGTACACCGGGTCGTACAACGTCGGCATGATCCGCGGCGCGTACCACTACGGCCGCCCGGACCTCTCGGGCGGCGCGGCGCAGGCGGACTACTTCGTCGCCCACGGCGGCGGCTGGTCGAAGGACGGCAAGACGCTGCCGGGCACGCTCGACATCGAATGGGGCCCGAACAACGCCTGCTACGGCAAGACGGCGTCCCAGATGGTGGCGTGGATCAAGGCATTCAGCGACGAGTACCACGCGAAGACGACCCGCTGGCCGGTGATCTACACGGCGACGAGCTGGTGGAGCCAGTGCACCGGCAACACGGGCGACTTCAGCTCGACGAACCCGCTGTGGGTGGCGCGCTACGCGTCGTCGGTGGGGACACTGCCGTACAACTGGGGCTTCTACACGTTCTGGCAGTACAGCTCCTCGCCGATCGACCAGGACACGTTCAGCGCGGACATCACGCGCCTGAAGGTGCTGGCGACCGGCTGACTTCAGGGGATGGGAGCACGCCTCGCGTGCTCCCACCCACTCACTTCGCATTCTTGAGCTTCTTTTCCAGGTCTTTCCTTGCTTTGCCAAGCTGCCCTTTCTTGACGGGCTGATCGAAATCATCAAGCCTGTCCCAGGGAACGACGTAGACACGGTCGAGATCCGGCGCGTAACCGCTCAGCGTCTTCTTGACCGTGCCAGCCACCAGCGCTTCCTGCACGCTCTTGTTGACCTGCGAAATCAGGACGAAGACCACCTCGTGGCCGGCCTGCGAGGTGAACCAGTCCTTGGAGAACCTGCAGCGATAGAAACGCCCGCTCACCACACCGTCCGCCATGTTCGGATTTCCCTTCTCCCGGCAGGAAACCGACCGTACGGCGCAAGCATCGCCCTCGAACGTTTTGCTGCGAAACCGGTGCACCCGATCGGCGGCGTTCCCGGCCGGCCCGGAACGTCAAAATCGAGCCATGCCACCGGCTCCGCGCGGACGACGGACCTCGCTCGGCGAAAACCGGGAAACCGATCCCTGGCCGCGGGTCGAACCGGGTCAGCTCGCGGCCTGGCTGCTCAAGATGTGGCGCCTGTACGGCCATGACGACCTCCTGACCATCCGGCAGCTGGCAACCTTGCTCCGGACCCCGCCCGTGGACAACGCCACCGTTTCCCGCTGGGAGAACTCCCGCGCCACCGTGCCGACGCCGGCCCTGCGCCAGTACGAGCGGCTCTTCGAGCTGCTGCCGGGAGAGCTGGTGGCCGTGGTCACCGCCCTTCGCCGGGAGCGGCCCACGGGTCGCCGGACCGCGCCGCGGTGCGGCGAAATCCTCGAGAAATGCGTCGGCCGCGATCCTGTCTCCGCGGCGGAATGGGCGGACCTGACGGTTTCGGTGACCCAGCCGCGACGCAAACTCGCCCGGCCGGTGTGGGACACGCTCGTCCACCGCCTGCTCACCGAGATGTGCCTTTCCGTCGGCTGGAGATATCTGCTCCGGCTTCCCGCACTGCAGCGAGTGCACCAGCACCCGGAAGGAGGCGCCGCACTCGTCGCGGCGACCGAAGAATTCGTCACCGAACCGGCCTGCCAGCTGATCATCGACCCGATCGCCTTGCTCGCGGCGAATCCGGCACCCGCGGCCTCCCGCCGCCTCCTCCGCCTGCTGTGCAAACCTCGCAACGACGCCGAGCAGCTCGGCGCGCTCCTGGCGTGGGCGGCCCGGCCGCCCGGTGCAGCCGACCTGGTTCGCCGTCTTGAAGCGATCTCCCGGGAGCTGTGCGCCGGCGTGTCGACCTCGCCGCCGGTCCGGGAAGCGGCTTCGGACCTCCTCGCGGCGTTGTTCCGGCACCGCACGAGCGCGCGTTCGGCGCCCCTGGACAGAACCGGGGAAGCTGCCTTCGGCCAGTTGCACGCCGCCTTGACCCGAGCACAGATCCGGCGTCACGAACACGATCTGCTCGGCCCGCGGATCCTCCGTCAGGCGCTGGCCAGCACCGACAGCGACCTGCGCATCCTCACCGTCAACGTCCTGCACGCGTCGCCGTTTCGCGGGCTTCTCGCCGACACCCTCTCGTCGACGCTGACCGGCGGCCATTTGCGGAGCGGCTCGGCGACCCACAGCGTGCTCGTGGACCTGCTGGGCAGCCTCGGCGAGCTTCGGCACCGCCCGGTCGTCGAGAGCCTGCTGCAGCGGGGCACGGTGCGGGACGCGGCGGCCGTGGCGCTGGCCCACCTCCCAGGGCGGACGGACCTGCGGCGCTGGCACCACGTGCTCACCGCGCACCCGGCCGGCGGGAGCACTCAGCGAGCCGTGCTCTACGCGGTCGGGATGAAAGGTGACTGCGACGGGCTGCGGCTCCTGCGGGCGCACGCTCCCGGCGTCCGGGCCCGCGCGAACTGGTGGCTGCGGCTTCCGGCCGAAGCCACGGCGAGTGCCGCCCTTTGAAGGCTTCCCGACTTATGCGGGTTCCGCGGGTGACGCGGGCGGCGGAAGACTCGGCCGCGTCGCCCACGACGTGGAGGGAATCCCGTGCGCCTGTCCGCTCTGCTCCCCCTGCTCGCCGCCGTTCCGCTGTTCGCCTTCCCCGGGGTGGCGCGGCCGCGCCCGGGTGCTTCGACCCCGCCGCCGCGCTGACCGTCGAGGAACAGCGCCTGACCGCTTCCCTTCCGGCCGGCGGCCCCGCCGTCGGCCCGGAGCTCGTCCGGCTGGCCGGGCTCGACCCGCTCGTCGCCGAGGTGAAACGCGACCTCTGCGCCGCCCGGACCCCGCGTCGCGCCGGACGCGTCGTCACGCAGGCCGGTGACCGGCTGTGGCGGACGGCCGTCGACCGCGCCCAAGGCCGCCGTCCGGATCTGGGGACACTCGACCGGTTCGACGACCGGCCGCTGTACTGGGCGCGGCTGCAGCTGAGCAGCGCGATCCGGCAGTGGCGGCCGTCGTTCGCGCTGCCGGACCGCGGCGCGCTGCTCACGGCGTTCGACCGGGGTTCGCGCGGCCTCGACGACGTCCGGTTCCCGCTCGGGAAGCCGCGGCGGGTCATGGTGAGCGGCTTCGACCCGTTCCAGCTCGACGGCACCGGCGTCCGGATCTCCAACCCGGCCGGGGCGTCCGCCCTGCAGCTGGACGGGCGCGTCCTGGACACGCCATCGGGCCCGGCGGTGGTGCAGGCGGTGAACTTCCCGGTGGTGTGGGGCTATTTCGACGAAGGCATCGTCGAAGCGGCGTACGGCGAGGCGTTGCGCGACCGCGCCCGGCGGCCGGACGTGATCATGACGATCAGCCAGGGCCGTCCGGGGCGGTTCGACATCGAGCGCTGGGCCGGTGCCTGGCGCGGCGGTTTCCCGGACAACAACAACGCCTCGGTGACGGGCGGCGTCCCGCCGGCGGCGGGCTGGCCGCAGCCGGACGTCCAGTTCATCGAGACGACGTTGCCGTATTCGCGGATGCTCGAGGTGACGGGCGCCTACCCGGTCAATTTCAACCAGGCGTTCTGCGTGTGGCCGGACGCGTCGCACCCGGGCGCCGGGACACCGGTGTGCCGATCGGACGCCCCGGCACCCGGGGAAATCGCGGCTTCGGGCGGTGGCGGGAACTACCTGTCCAACGAATCGATGTACCGCAGCAATCGGCTGCGTCTCGGCCTCGGCCTGACGACCCTGCCGGGCGGTCACCTGCACACCCCGGTGCTGGGCCAGCCGGCAGCTCCGGAAGCGTTGACGGACAACGACTTCGAGGCCCGGCGGCAGGCGATCGCGGGCGAGGTGGTCTCGCTGGTGACGGCCGCCGCCGAGGGGGTGCGGGCTCCGGCCGCCCCGCCGCACCCCGCGGAATCCCCGCGCGCCGCAATGGAATCCCTCCCGGGCACGGTTCTCCCCCGCTGATGCCCTTACGCGTGATGCCCTTCTGATCACGCGAGATTCCCCTCCGGCCACGTGAGATGCGCGCCCGGTCACGCGAATGCGGAGTTCCGCCCGCGAACCGTTGTGCGGCAAAGGGCATCTCGCGTGATCGGAGGGGCATCACCTGTGATCGGAGGGGCATCACGGCCTAGATGAGGTCCAGCGGGTCCAGCTGGATGCGGATCGGTTCGGTGGCCTTCCGGGCGTCCCGGCGGGCCGCCGCCGCGTGGATCGACGCGGCCAGTGCCTTGCCCTCCGCGCGCGACACGCGCACCAGTGCCCGCTCGCGGTCCGCGTTGCCCTCTTCGTCGACCTCGCCGATCGGGACCGGGCCCAGTACCTCGCCCGACGGTGGCAGCGGCAGGTCCTCCAGCAGGGCGGCCACCGCGTCCGGGCTGCCCTCCACGCTCGCCATCCGCATCGCCGGCGGGAAGCCCAGCTCGCGGCGCTCCGCCAGCTCCTGGCCCGCGTGCCAGGCCGGGTCCCAGCGGACCAGGGCCTGGACCACCGCCAGGCCGGCCTCGGCGCCGACGATCACGCGGCCGCCGGCGGCCGCCGGGCGGACCAGGGCCGCCGCCGCCATCCAGCGGCGCAACGCCTCTTCGCCCGCACGGAGGTCCTGGCGGCCCAGCAACGCCCAGCCGTCCAGCAACAGGGCCGCGCCGTAGCCGCCCTCCGCCACCGGTTCCGCTCCCGGCGTGCACACCACCAGTGCCGGTTTGCCCGGCACCGATTCCAGCACCTCCGCCGCCCCCGACGTGCGGACCGGGACGCCGGGGAACGCGCGGCCGAGCTCCTCCGCCGTCCGCTTCGCGCCGACGATCACCGCGCGCAGCCGGACCGAGCCGCACGCCGTGCAGCGGAACGCCGTTTCCGGGACGCCGCACCAGCGGCACGCCGGTGGCTTCGGCTGCCCGTCGAGCGAGCCGCCGGGCAGGGCCAGCGGCCCCGCGCAGCGGCGGCAGTGCGCGGGGGTCCGGCAGTTGCCGCAGGCCAGGCCGGGGACGTACCCGCGCCGCGGTACCTGGACCAGCGCCGGGAGGTCCGCCGCGAACGCCTGGCGGGCCGCTTCGAACGCCACCGCCGGCAGGCGGGCGACCCGGGCGGCCTCGTCGCGGGCGACGTCGAAGTCCTCGCCCACCGGCGTCACGCGCGGGGCGGCCGAGCGCAGGGTCGCGCGGTCCGCGAGCACCGGCGCGGCCCAGCCGGACTCGACGAGCAGCTGGGCTTCCGCCGTCCTGGCGAACCCGCCGACCAGCAGCGACGCCTTCGCGGCGTGCGCCCGGTCCATCAGGACGTCGCGCACGTGCGGGTACGGCGCGTGCTGGTCGAGGTGCAGGTCGTCGCCGTCGTCCCAGACCACGAACAGGCCAGGGTCGTGGACCGGCGCGAACATCGCCGCCCGGGTGCCGACAACCACCCGGACCGCGCCGCGCAGCACGGCCAGCCAGCGCCGGTACCGCTCGGCGGGCCCGAGGCCGGCGATCAGCGCCACCACGGCGTCCTCGCCGACGACCGCCGCGCAGGCCGCGTGCACCCGGGTCAGGTCGCGGTGGTCCGGCACCACCAGCACCGCGCCGCGCCCGGCGGCGGCCACCGCGCCCGCGGCCTCGGCGAGCCGGCGGGGCCAGTCCTCGCCCGGCAGGGCCTGCCAGACGGCGTTCGCGGGCTTGGCCTCGGCGAGGGCCTCCAGGAACGCCGGGCCACGCTGGTAGCGCGCCCAGGCCGCGGTGTCCGGCGGCTCCGGGACGGCCGCGGGCGGCAGCGGCGGCTCGCCTTCGGCCTTGGCGTGCCGCGGCGGGATCGCCAGCCGCAGGACGTCGGACAGCGTGCCGCCGTAGCGGTCCGCGACCGCGCGGCACACCGCGTGCAGCGACGGCGGCAGCACCGCCTCCGGCGACGTCACGCGGTCGAGGAAGGCCAGCTTGCTGCCGTAGTCGCTGGTTTCGCCGCGCTCGACCAGGTAGCCGTCGACCAGCTGCCCGGCGAACCGGACGCGGACCCGGCAGCCCGGCACGGCGGTCTCGTGCAGCTTCTCCGGCACGAGGTAGTCGAAGGTGCGGTCCAGGTGGGCCAGCGGGATGTCGACGACGACCCGCGCGACGGGCCGCTCGGCCGCGGGCGACTGCGCCCCCTTCGGCTTCTCCCCCGGCTTCTTCCGGGCACGCGAGGGGGCCGCCTTCGGCGAAGGCGGCGTCTCCGGGAGCTCCCAGAGGGCGGCGGGCTCGGAACTGCTCACGCCGTGATCTCTACCAGACCCCACCGACAGCCGGACCGGAGAGGCAGCTCGCGTGCCCCGAGGGGCATCACCCGTGATTGCCGGGGCATCACACGTGATTGGCGAGGCATCACGCGAAATTCCCGGGCACACGAGGAAGGCCACCCCGGGCGAACCGCGGGGTGGCCTTCACCGGATCGTGCGTCAGGCGCCGGCCGCGGCCTTGAGGGCCTCGGCGCGGGCCGTGCTCTCCCAGGGGAGGTTCAGCTCCGGGCGGCCGAAGTGGCCGTACGCCGCCGTCGGGGCGTAGATCGGGCGCAGCAGCTCGAGGTCGCGGATGATCGCCGCCGGCCGGAGGTCGAAGACCTCGGTGATGGCCTGCTGGATCTTCGACGGGTCGACCGTCTCGGTGCCGAACGTCTCGACGAACAGGCCGACCGGGGCCGCCTTGCCGATCGCGTACGCCACCTGGACCTCGGTCCGCTGGGCCAGGCCCGCGGCGACGACGTTCTTGGCCACCCAGCGCATCGCGTACGCGGCCGAACGGTCGACCTTGGACGGGTCCTTGCCGGAGAACGCGCCACCGCCGTGGCGGGCCATGCCGCCGTAGGTGTCGACGATGATCTTGCGGCCGGTCAGGCCCGCGTCGCCCATCGGGCCGCCGATGACGAACCGGCCGGTCGGGTTGACCAGCAGGCGCGCGTTCGACGTGTCGATGCCCAGCTCCGCGAGCTCGGGGCCGACGACGTGCTCCTTGACGTCGACGCTGAGCATCCGCTCGAGGTCGATGCCGTCGGCGTGCTGCGACGAGACCACCACCGTGTCGAGGCGGACCGGCTGGTCGCCGGCGTACTCGATGGTCACCTGGGTCTTGCCGTCCGGGCGCAGGTACGGCAGCACGCCGTCCTTGCGGACCGCGGTCAGCCGCTTCGACAGCCGGTGGGCCAGCGCGATCGGCAGCGGCATCAGCTCGGGGGTGTCCGAGCAGGCGTAGCCGAACATCAGGCCCTGGTCGCCGGCGCCCTGGCGGTTGATCTCGTCCTCGTCCGACTCGACCCGCGACTCGTACGCGGTGTCGACGCCCTGGGCGATGTCGGGCGACTGCGAGCCGATCGCCACGTTGACGCCGCAGGAGTTGCCGTCGAAGCCCTTGGCGGAGGAGTCGTAGCCGATCTTGAGGATGACGTCGCGGACGATCGTCGGGATGTCGGCGTAGGCCTCGGTGGTCACCTCGCCGGCCACGTGCACCTGGCCGGTGGTGATCAGGGTCTCGACGGCGACGCGGCTGCGGGGGTCCTTCGACAGCAGGCCGTCGAGGATCGAGTCGCTGATGGCGTCGCAAATCTTGTCTGGGTGCCCTTCGGTCACCGACTCCGAGGTGAACAATCTGCTGCTAGACGCGGTCACGGTGGCCGTCACTTCCTCACCTTGTCGTCGGATGCCCCGAAAGTTAGGCACCCCTTACCTGTGCAAGCGTACTGACTATCGCTCGGGGGACGGTCAACGCTTCATGAAGCTCACAACAGCGTCCCACACCGTGGACGCCAGTTCAGCCTTCTGCGCGAGAGGTAGGGGTTTTTCCGTGGCATCGGCCCCTAGGAGCCAGCCCGAATTGTCCTCGGTGCCGAACGCCTTGCCGTCGCCGACGGCGTTGACGACCAGCAGATCCGCGCCTTTGCGCTTCAGTTTCGCGCGGGCGTGCTCGAGCACGCTGCCGTGTTCGTCGCCGGTTTCCGCGGCGAATCCCACGACGACCTGTCCCGGCCGCCGGTTTTGCACCAATTCCGCGAGGATGTCGGCGTTGCGGTCGAGGGTGATCACCGGGTCCGGCTGGTCGTCGGACTTCTTGATCTTGTGCTCGGCCCGGTTCGCCGGCCGGAAGTCGGCGACCGCGGCGGCCATCACGACGACGTCCGCGGAGCGGGCCGCGGCGTGCACCGCCTGCCGCAGCTGTTCGGCCGTCGAGACGTGCTCGACGACCGCGCCCGCCGGATCCGGCAGCGCGACCGTGTGCGCGGCGACCAGGGTGACGTCGGCGCCGCGCTGGGCGGCGACGCGGGCCAGCGCGTAGCCCTGCTTGCCGGACGAGCGGTTGCCCAGGTAGCGCACCGGGTCGAGGGGCTCGCGGGTGCCGCCGGCCGAGATCACCACGCGGACGCCTTCGAGGTCGCGCGGGAGGGCGTCGGGCCGGGCCAGCAGCAGCTTCGCCAGGTCGACGATCTCGGCCGGGTTCGCCAGGCGCCCCTTGCCGGTGTCGGCACCCGTCAGCCGGCCCGAGTCGGGCTCGGTGACGACCATGCCGCGGGAGCGCAGCAGGGCGACGTTGTCGCGGGTCGCGGGGTGCTCCCACATCTCCGTGTGCATCGCCGGGAAGAAGGCGATCGGGCACCGGGCGGTGAGCAGGGTGTTCGTCAGCAGGTCGTCGGCGAGGCCGTGGGCGGCCTTGGCGAGCAGGTTCGCCGTGGCCGGGACGACCAGGACGAGATCGGCTTCCTTGCCGACGCGGACGTGCTGGACCTCCGGCACCTCGGTGAACACGCCCGTATGCACCGGGTGCCCGGAGAGGGCTTCGAAGGTGGCCGCACCGACGAAGTTCAGCGCGGCTTCGGTGGGGACCACGCGGACGTCGTGACCGGATTCGGTCAGCCCGCGCAGCACCTCACAGGCCTTGTAGGCGGCGATGCCGCCGCCCACGCCCAGGACGACGCGGGGTTTACTCACCCTCGGTGTGCTCGAGCAGGCCGCCGTGGATCTCGCGCAGCGCGATCGAGAGCGGCTTCTCGCGCGGGCCCGGCTCGACGAGCGGGCCGACGTACTCCAGCAGCCCCTCGCCCAGCTGGGCGTAGTAGTCGTTGATCTGGCGGGCGCGCTTGGCCGAGTAGATCACCAGCGCGTACTTCGAGCTGACCTTCTCGAGCAGGTCGTCGATCGGCGGGTTGGTGATGCCTTCGAGCTCTTCGGTCAGGGCTACCTGGGTGGTCACGCGTGATGCTCCGAATCTTCGGCAGACTGATCAGTAATCAAGTTTAGCAAGTGCTCGGCGGCCTCCCGCACGTCGGCGTTGACGACGCGGTGGTCGAACTCCCCGGCCGCCGCCAGCTCGCGCTCCGCTTCGGCCAGCCGGGCCTGCACGGCGGCCTCGTTCTCGGTGCCGCGCCCGGTGAGCCTGCCGACCAGTTCCTCCCACGACGGCGGCATCAGCATCACCAGCCGGGCCTCCGGCATGGCCGCGCGGACCTGGCGGGCGCCCTGCAGCTCGATCTCCAGGACGGCCGGGCGGCCCTCGGCGAGGGCCTTCTCGACCGGCTCGCGCGGGGTGCCGTAGCAGTTGCCGGCGAACTCGGCCCACTCCAGCAGCCTGCCGTCGGCGACCATCGCGTCGAACTCCGCGCGGTCGACGAAGTGGTAGTGCGCCCCGTCGACTTCGCCGGGACGCGGCTTGCGCGTGGTGACCGAAACGCTGAACCAGACGTCGGGCTCCAGCTTCCGCAGCTCGCCCACCACGCTCGACTTCCCGACTCCCGATGGCCCTGATACGACGGTGAGCCGGTGCCGGGAGAAGTCTCCCGTCACCGGCTCACTGCCGCGGTCGGCGCCCCGGTTCACCGGGTAGTCACGACCGGCGCCGTTCACTCGCCGCTGAACTCGGCCAGCAGCGCCTTGCGCTGCCGGTCGCCGAGGCCGCGAAGGCGACGGCTGGGGGCGATCTCCAGTCGTTCCATGGTCTGCTGCGCGCGGACCTTGCCGACGCCCGGGAGGGCCTCGAGCAGAGCCGAAACCTTCATCTTGCCGAGGACTTCGTTCTCCTCGGCCTGCTTCAGCACGTCGACCAGAGTGGTACCGCCCCGCTTCAGCCGCTCCTTCAGCTCAGCACGGATCTTGCGAGCGGCGGCGGCCTTCTCCAGCGCCGCAGCGCGCTGTTCCTCTGTCAGCTGGGGAAGTGCCACGTTTTCCTCCGGTAGTTCTCAAAACTGGGTGGGTGACGCGACGGTACCCACCCGTGAGCACCGGCCACAATGCGGGGGTGCCTGGTGGGACCCGGTTCCGGACCCTGCTATTGGCCGTTTTCCTGCGGGTCGGCCAGCAGTTCGGCGACCCGTTCGACCGCTTGGCGCAAAGCCGCTTGCTCCGGACCGTGCTTCAGGATGTCCCGGGACGACGCGGGCAGCACGCCCGGCAGGGACGTCCCGAACAGGGCCCGCAAATCGGCCACAGTGGCTCCCTGGGCCCCGAAACCGGGTGCCAGCACCGGACCGTTCAACCGCGAGAGATCGAGCTCTCCCGGCGGAACGGTGGCCCCGACCACCACACCCACATCGCCGAGCGGCGCCGCTTCGTCGTTGAACGCCGCCGCGGAGTCGACGATCGCCTGGGCGACGGTGCGCCCGTCGGGCAGCTTCGCGTTCTGCACGGCGGCCGCTTCCGGGTTCGAAGTCCGCGCGAGCACGATGATGCCGCGCCCCGCGGAGATCGCCGTTTCGGCGCATTGGGCCAAAGAGCCGAACCCGAGGTACGGCGAAACGGTGATCGCGTCGGCCGCGATCGCCGCCCCGTCGGCCACGTACGCCGCCGTGTACGCCGCCATCGTGGAGCCGATGTCGCCGCGCTTGACGTCCAACAGCACCAGCGCGCCGGCCTCGCGGGCGGTCTCGACCACCCGTTCCAGCACGGCGACACCGGCCGGTCCGAAACTTTCGAAGAACGCCGACTGCGGCTTCACGACGGCCGCGCGGGCCGCCAGGACCTCCGTGGCGGACAGCGCGAACCGTTCCAGGCCCGAAACGTCCACCGGGAGTCCCCACGCCTCGAGCAGGCCGGGGTGGGGGTCGATGCCGGCGCACAGCGGGCCGCGGGCCGCGACGGCCTTGGCCAGCCGCGCCCCGAACCGCTCCCGCCCGCTCACGACTTCGCCTTCAGGGCCGCCTGCAGCTCCTGCAGCGAGCGGACCCCGATGTCGCCACGGATGAGGGCTTCGATGCCGTGCACGGCCGCCGCGGCGCCCTGCACGGTGGTCACGCACGGGATGTCGCGGGACACCGCCGCGGTGCGGATTTCGTAGCCGTCGACGCGGGGACCGCTGTTCCCGTAGGGCGTGTTGATCACCATGTCGACATCGCCGTTCAGGATGACGTCCACGATGTTCGGCTCGGCTTCGGTCGAACCCTCGTAGTGCTTGCGCACCACCGTGCACGCGACCCCGTTGCGCCGCAGCACTTCCGCCGTCCCGGACGTGGCGAGGATCTCGAACCCGAGGTCCGCCAGGCGCTTCACCGGGAACACCAGCGAGCGCTTGTCGCGGTTGGCCACCGAGACGAACACCCGCCCGGACGTCGGCAGCGAGCCGTACGCGCCGCTCTGCGACTTCGCGAACGCCTTGCCGAAGTCGACGTCGACGCCCATCACCTCGCCGGTGGACTTCATCTCCGGGCCCAGCAGCGAGTCGACGCCGTGCCCTTCGGGGGTGCGGAAGCGGTGGAAGGGCAGCACGGCTTCCTTCACCGCGACCGGCGAGTCGGCCGGCAGCTGCCCGCCGTCGCCCTCGGCAGGCAGGACGCCGCTCTCGCGCAGGTCCTTGATCGTCGAGCCGGTCATGATCAGCGCGGCCGCCTTGGCCAGTGGCACCGCCGTGGCCTTGGACACGAACGGCACCGTGCGCGACGCGCGCGGGTTGGCCTCCAGGACGTACAGGACGTCGTCCTTGAGCGCGTACTGGACGTTCAGGAGCCCGCGCACGCCGACACCGCGGGCGATCGCCTCGGTGGAGCGGCGGACGGCCTGCAGGTCCGTGTGGCCGAGCGTGATCGGCGGCAGCGCGCACGAGGAGTCGCCGGAGTGGATGCCGGCTTCTTCGATGTGTTCCATCACGCCGCCGAGGTAGAGCTCCTCGCCGTCGAACAGCGCGTCGACGTCGATTTCGATGGCGTCGTCGAGGAAGCGGTCCACGAGCACCGGGTGCTCGGGCGTGACCTCGGTGGCGCGGCGGATGTAGCCCGCGAGGGTTTCCTCGTCGTAGACGATCTCCATGCCGCGTCCGCCGAGGACGTACGACGGCCGGACGAGGACCGGGTAGCCGATCTCGTCGGCGATCCGCTTGGCACCCTCGAAGGACGTCGCCGTGCCGTAGCGCGGGGCGGGCAGGCCGGCGTCGGTGAGGACCTCGCCGAACGCGCCGCGGTCCTCGGCCAGGTGGATGGCCTCCGGCGGCGTCCCGACCACCGGGACCCCGGCGTCGGCGAGCTTCTTCGCCAGTCCCAGCGGGGTCTGGCCGCCGAGCTGGACGATGACACCGGCGACCGTGCCGGACGCCTGCTCGGCGTGCACGACTTCGAGGACGTCCTCGAAGGACAGTGGCTCGAAGTACAGCCGGTCGGACGTGTCGTAGTCGGTGGACACGGTTTCCGGGTTGCAGTTGACCATGACGGCCTCGAACCCGGCCTCCCGCAACGCGATCGCCGCGTGCACGCAGGAGTAGTCGAACTCGATGCCCTGGCCGATCCGGTTCGGGCCGGAGCCGAGGATGAGCACCTTCGGCTTGTCGGACTGGACGGCCACTTCGGACTGGGCGTCGGGGTCGGACTCGTAAGCCGAGTAGTGGTACGGCGTCTTGGCCGCGAACTCGGCCGCGCAGGTGTCGACGGTCTTGAACACCGGCCGCACGCCGAGGCGGTGGCGCAGCGCGCGGACGCCGTCCTCGCCCGCCAGTTCCGGCCGCAACGCGGCGATCTGGCGGTCCGAGAGCCCGGTGCGCTTGGCGCGGCGGAGGAGATCGCCGTCCAGCACCGGTGCGTCACGCACTTCGGCGCCCACTTCGCCGATCAGCGCGATCTGGTCGATGAACCACGGGTCGATGCCGCTGGCTTCGTGCACCTGCTCGACGGTGGCACCGAGCCGCAGCGCACGCTCCACTTCGTACAGCCGGCCCTCGTGCGGGTTGCGCAGCTCGTCCAAAGTGGACTCCAGGGTGGCACCCTCGGGGTCGGGCAGCGTCCAGAAGCCGGTCGCCTTGGTCTCGATCGACCGCATCACCTTGCCGAGCGCCTCGGGGAAGCTGCGGCCGAACGACATCGCTTCGCCGACGCTCTTCATCGTCGTGGTCAGCGTCGGGTCCGCGCCCGGGAACTTCTCGAAGGCGAACCGCGGCATCTTGACGACCACGTAGTCCAAAGTGGGCTCGAACGCGGCCGGCGTCTCGCCGGTGATGTCGTTCTGGATTTCGTCGAGGGTGTAGCCGATGGCGAGCTTCGCGGCGATCTTGGCGATCGGGAAGCCGGTCGCCTTCGACGCCAGCGCGGAAGACCGGGACACGCGCGGGTTCATCTCGATGACGACCATCCGGCCGTCGCGCGGGTTGATCGCGAACTGGATGTTGCAGCCACCGGTGTCGACGCCGACCTCGCGCAGCACGGCGATGCCGACGTCCCGCATCACCTGGTACTCGCGGTCGGTGAGGGTCATGGTGGGCGCGACGGTGACCGAGTCGCCGGTGTGCACGCCCATCGCGTCGATGTTCTCGATCGAGCAGACGACCACGACGTTGTCGTGCTTGTCGCGCATCAGCTCGAGCTCGTACTCCTTCCAGCCGAGCACGCTCTCCTCGATGAGCACCTCGGTGACCGGCGACTCGGCGAGCCCGGTGGAGGCGAGCCGCTCGAGGTCCTCGGGCGTGTGCGCCATGCCGGAGCCGAGCCCGCCCATGGTGAAGGACGGCCGGATGACGACCGGCAGGCCGAGTTCCTTGACCGTGTCGCGGACCTCGGCCATGTCGTGGCAGACGCGGGAGCGCGGGACCTCGGCGCCGATGGAGCGCACGATGTCCTTGAACTTCTGCCGGTCCTCGCCGCGCTGGATGGCGTCGATGTCGGCGCCGATCAGCTCGACGCCGTACTTGTCGAGCACGCCGCGCTCGTGCAGCGCGACGGCGCAGTTGAGCGCGGTCTGCCCGCCGAGGGTGGCGAGCAGCGCGTCCGGCCGCTCTTCGGCGATGACCTTCTCGACGAAGTCGGGGGTCACCGGCTCGATGTAGGTGGCGTCGGCGAACTCGGGGTCGGTCATGATGGTGGCCGGGTTCGAGTTCACCAGGGAGACGCGCAGGCCTTCGCTGCGCAGCACCCGGCAGGCCTGGGTGCCGGAGTAGTCGAACTCCGCGGCCTGCCCGATCACGATCGGCCCGGAGCCGATCACCAGCACGTGCTGGATGTCCGTCCTCTTCGGCATCAGGCCTTCTTCTCCATGAGCGAAACGAATGCGTCGAACAGCGGGGCCGCGTCGTGCGGGCCGGCCGCGGCTTCGGGGTGGTACTGGACCGAGAACGCCGGGACGTCCAGCGCGCGGACGCCCTCGACCGTGTCGTCGTTGGGGCAGTAGTGGCTGATCTGCGCCGCCCCGAACGGGGACTCGAAGCGCTGCCCCGGCTCGCCTTCGAGGGCGAAGCCGTGGTTCTGCGCGGTGATCGCCACCGACTTGGTCGCCACGTCGATCACCGGGATGTTGATGCCGCGGTGGCCGTAGCGCATCTTGTACGTCCCCAGCCCCAGCGCGCGGCCGAGGACCTGGTTGCCGAAGCAGATGCCGAACAGCGGGATCTCGCGGCCGAGGACCTGCTTGGTCAGCTCGGTGGCGTGGGTCGTCGTGGCCGGGTCGCCGGGGCCGTTGGACAGGAACACACCGTCCGGCTCGATGGCGAGGAGCTCGTCCAGGGTCGACGTCGAGGGCAGGACGTGCACCTCGATGCCGCGCTTGATCATCTGGCGCGGGGTGTTGGACTTGATGCCCAGGTCCAGCGCCGCCACCCGGAAGCGAACCTCACCGGACGGCGAGACGACGTACGGCTTCGGCGTGGACACCTGGCCCGCCAGGTCCGCGCCCTCCATCTTGGGGCTGGCCAAAACCGAAGCGACCATGTCGTCGACGCTGCCGAGCGCGTCGCCGGAGAACACCCCGGCGCGCATCGCGCCGACCTCGCGCAGGTGGCGGGTCAGCGACCGGGTGTCCACCTCGGCGATGCCGACGATCCCCTGGCGCACCAGCTCGTCGTCGAGCGAGCGCTTCGAGCGCCAGTTGGACGGCGTGCGGGCGGGGTCGCGCACCACGTAGCCGTTGACCCAGATCTTCGAGGACTCGTCGTCCTCGTCGTTCCAGCCGGTGTTGCCGATCTGCGGCGCCGTCTGCACCACGATCTGGCCGTGGTAGGACGGGTCGGTCAGCGTCTCCTGGTAACCGGTCATGCCGGTGCAGAACACCGCTTCGCCGAGGGTTCGCCCCTGCGCGCCGTAGGCAGCGCCGCGGAACACCCGGCCGTCTTCGAGTACCAGTGCGGCCTGAGCGCGCGCGTTCACTGGGCACCTCCCTTGATCTTGAGCTGTTCGATCCACTGTGGATAGTCGTCGAGGTCGTCGCCGCGGAAGCCGGTGTCGAGCTCGACGTCGCCGAGCCGCCAGGTGACGATCAGCAGCGCGTCCGTGCCCATCACCTTCCCGGCGATCTTCGTGTCGCGCCGGATTCCGGTGACGGCGTCCCGCGGGATCCAGAAGTCCGGCGCCCCGCCGCGTTCGACCGCGACACCCCCGCCGTGCAACCGCCAAACCGCGCCGGTGCGCAGGCCCGCGCCGCGGGTGACGATCCGGTTCTGCCACTCCCCCGCGATCGTCGTCGCCAGGTAGACGCCGGTGGACGCCAGCAGGACCTCGCCCGGGTCGTCCGGGATGGCCGGGAACGGCGGCACCTGCACGCTCTGCGAGCGCGCCTTGCGCCGCCAGCCCACGTACATGCCCCAGAGGCAGAGCAGGAAGAAGGCGAAGATCGCCAGTACGAGCCAGAAGCGCTCCATCAGCAGATCTTCCCGTCCCGCGCGGTGATCCGCCCGCGCAGCAGCGTCGCGGTCACCACGCCGGGCAGCCGCATTCCCTCGTACGGGGTGTTGGCCGCGATGCTGGCCAGCTCCGCGCCCCGGACGGTCCACTCGGCGTCCGGGTCCACCAGGGTCAGGTTCGCCGGCTCGCCGACCTCGATCGGACGGCCGTGGTCGGCCAGGTTCCCGATCTCCGCGGGCCGCTCGCTCATGACGCGGGCGACCCCGCGCCAGTCGAGCAGGCCGGTGCGGACCATGGTCTCGGCCACGATGGACAGCGCCGTCTGCAGCCCGAGCATGCCCGGCCGGGCCGCGCTCCACTCGGTGTCCTTGTCCTGGACCGCGTGCGGCGCGTGGTCGGTGGCGACGCAGTCGATGGTCCCGTCGGCCAGCGCGGCCCGCAGCTTTTCGGCGTCGGACTCGGTGCGCAGCGGCGGGTTCACCTTGTTGACCGGGTCGTAGGTGGCCAGGCGCTCGTCGGTGAGCAGCAGGTGGTGCGGGGTGACCTCGGCCGACACCTTCGTGCCGCGGTCCTTCGCCCAGCGCAGCACGTCCGCGGTGCCCGAGGTCGAGACGTGGCAGACGTGCAGCCGGGCGTTCGCGTGCAAGGCGAGGAGGCAGTCGCGGGCCACGATGGACTCTTCCGCGGCCGCGGGCCAGCCGGTGTAGCCGAGCCGGGCCGCGCGCTCGCCCTCGTGGGCCTGGGCGCCGACGGTCAGCCGCGGCTCCTCGGCGTGCTGGGCGATGACGACGTCGAGCGCGGTCGAGTACTCCAGCGCCCGGCGCATCAGCAGCGGGTCGGCGACGCAGAGGCCGTCGTCGGAGAACACCTTCACCCGCGCCTGCGAGTTCGCCATCGTGCCGAGCTCGGCGAGCTTCTCGCCCTTGAGCCCGACGGTGACCGCGCCGACCGGGTGGACGTCGACCAGGCCGGCCTCCTGGCCGCGCCGCCAGACGTGCTCGACGATGACCGCGTTGTCGGCGACCGGGTCGGTGTTGGCCATGGCGAACACCGCGGTGTAGCCGCCGAGCGCCGCCGCGGCCGAGCCGGTGTCGATCGTCTCGGTGTCCTCGCGGCCGGGTTCGCGCAGGTGGGTGTGCAGGTCGACGAAGCCCGGCAGCAGCACCTGGCCGTTCGCTTCGATGACTTCGGCGTCCTCGGGGACGTCGACGGCGCCGATCGCGGTGATCACGCCGTCCTCCACGAGGACGTCGACCGGGTCGCCCTCGCCGTAGGGGCGGGCGCCCTTGATCACGGTGCTCACGCGGCGGCTCCTTCGCTGGCCAGGAGGTGATAGAGGACCGCCATGCGCACGTGGACGCCGTTGCGGACCTGTTCGGTGATGGCCGAGGCCGGGGAATCGGCGACCGCCGAAGCGATCTCCATCCCGCGCAGCATCGGGCCGGGGTGCAGCACGACCGCGTGGTCCGGCAGCAGCTTCTGCCGCCGTTCCGAGAGGCCGTACGCGATGGAGTACTCCCGCGCGGACGGGAAGAAACCTCCGTGCATGCGTTCCGCCTGGACACGCAGCATCATGACCGCGTCGACCGCGGGCAGCTCGGCGTCCAGGTCGTGCGAGACGGTGACCGGGAGGCTCTCGACGCCGTAGGGCAGCAGCGTCGGCGGCGCGACGAGCACCACCTCCGCGCCCAGGGCCGAGAGCAGGTGGATGTTCGAGCGGGCGACCCGGCTGTGCAGGACGTCCCCGACGATGGCGATCCGCCGGTCCTTGAGCGAGCCGAGGCGCTCCCGCAGGGTGGCCGCGTCGAGCAGCGCCTGCGTCGGGTGCTCGTGGGTGCCGTCGCCGGCGTTGACGACCGACGTGCCGGGCTCGGCGAGCCAGCCGGCCAGGCGCTGGGCGGCGCCGCTGGCGGGGTGCCGGACGATCACGCAGTCGGCGCCCGCGGCGGCCAGCGTCAGCGCGGTGTCCCGCAGGGATTCGCCCTTGTTGACCGAGGAGCTGGACGCGGAGACGTTGATCACGTCGGCGCTCATCCACTTCCCGGCGATCTCGAACGACACCCGGGTGCGGGTCGAGTTCTCGTAGAACAGGGTGATCACCGTGCGGCCGCGCAGCGTCGGCAGCTTCTTGACCTCGCGGCCGAGCAGCGTGTGCTTGAGCTCGTCGGCGGTGTCGAGCACGGCCGTGGCCAGCGCCGGGTCCAGGCCGTCGGTGGCGAGCAGGTGCTTCACGAGTCCTCTCCAGCAGCGGTGTCGGCCGAACGCAGCAGGACCGCGTCCCGGCCGTCGATCTCGGCCAGCAGGACCGACACGCCCTCGGAGCGGGCCGTCGGCACGTTCTTGCCCACGTAGTCGGCGCGGATCGGCAGCTCCCGGTGACCGCGGTCGACCAGGACGGCCAGCTGCACCGCGCGCGGGCGGCCGTGATCACGCAGGGCATCGAGGGCGGCCCGGATGGTCCGGCCGGAGAAGAGGACGTCGTCGACCAGGATCACGACGCGGTCGTCGATGCCGTCGGTCGGCAGCTGCGTCTGTTCGAGCGCGCGCGGCGGGCGGCGGCGGAGGTCGTCCCGGTAGAGGGTGACGTCGAGGGCGCCGGCCGGCGGGCGGACCCCGGAGAACTCGCCGATCTTGTCGGCGAGGCGGACGGCGAGCGGCGTGCCCCGGGACGGGATGCCGAGCAACACGGGCGGGGTAGTGCTCTCCGCACCGTTCGCGGTCTTTTCGATGACCTGATGGGCCATTCGGGCGATCGTGCGCGCGACATCGCCGGCCGTCAGGAGCTCGCGCTCCCCAGCCGAACCAGCCGCGTCACGCGGGCGTGACGACAAACCGGACTCCTTCCCCGCCTCACCGGACGGGTCCTTAAAGGACGTCTGTTCCCCTGCTGGTCGGGGCTTTCGCACCGACAGTAGCAGGCACTTTGCTCAGTCTTCCGGGTGGTGTGAGGTGATTCGCGACAAGCTCGCGCTTGACCTGGTGACAACAATGCGTAACCATTACTCTGAGTATTCGACTCAGCGAGTCCCCCGGCCCGGTCACCCCGACCGGGAGGGGGTGAAGAACGGAGAACGACCAGATGGGCGATTACGCCAAGGCGCTCGGGGCCAAGCTCCGCGGGATCCGCCAGCAGCAGGGTCTGTCCCTGCACGGGGTCGAGCAGAAGTCCGGTGGGCGCTGGAAGGCCGTCGTCGTCGGCTCGTACGAGCGTGGCGACCGCGCCGTCACCGTTCAGAAGCTGGCCGAGCTGGCCGACTTCTACGGTGTGCCGGTGGTCGAGCTGCTGCCCGAGGGCCGGGTCCCCTCCGGTGCCGAGCCCGCCACCAAGATCGTGATCAACCTCGAGCGCCTGCAGCAGCTGCCCGCCGAAAAGGTGGGCCCGCTCGCCCGCTACGCCGCGACCATCCAGAGCCAGCGCGGCGACTACAACGGCAAGGTGCTCTCGATCCGCACCGAGGACCTGCGGTCCCTGGCGATCATCTACGACATGACCCCGGGCGAGCTGACCGAGCAGCTCATCGACTGGGGCGTCCTGCCGCCGGAGGCCCGTCCTTCCAAGGAGGACTGATTCCGGGTGTGGCACGCCGACGCAGTGAGCGTCCCCCGGTGGGGCACCGGAGACGCTCACTGACTCGTCGGGGGGCTCGTTCGGGGGCGAGCCCGCTCCCCGGTCACTTGACCGGGGGAACTACAGGACCGCGCGCAGGCGGTCGGCGATCGTGCCGATCCGGCCCAGGACGCCGTTGACGAACCGCGGCGAGTCGTCCGTGGACAGTTCCTTCGCCAGGCCCACGGCCTCGTCGATCGCGACCGGGTCCGGCACGTCCTCGGCCCAGAGCAGCTCGTATACCCCGACCCGCAGCACCGCGAGGTCGACCTTCGGCATCCGCTCCAGGGTCCAGCCCTGCGCGTGCTCGGCCAGCAGCTCGTCGATCCGGGCCTTCCGCCCGGTGACGCCCTCGACCAGGCTGATCGTGTAGTCCGCGATCGGGTCGACGTCCGTCGCGCCGACCCGGTCGGCCAGCAGCGTCACCGCGTCGGTGTCGCGCTGCGCGGCCTCGTACAGCATTTCCACCGCGCGGCGGCGTGCCTGACGGCGGCTGATCGCGCCGCCGCGGTTCGGGTGGGGTTTCGACGTCGGCATCAGCTGGAGACACGGCCCAGGTAACGGCCGTCGCGGGTGTCGACCTTGATCTTCTCGCCGGTGGACAGGAACAGCGGGACCTGGATCTCCGCGCCGGTCTCCAGCGTGGCCGGCTTGGTGCCGCCGGTGGAGCGGTCGCCCTGCAGGCCGGGGTCGGTGTGCTGGACGACCAGCTCGACCGACGTCGGCAGCTCGACGTACAGCGGCTCGTTCTCGTGCACCGCGACCTGGACCTCGGTGTTCTCGAGCATGTAGTTGGCGTTGTCGCCGACGACCTCGGCCGGGACGGTGATCTGGTCGTAGGTGTCACCGTCCATGAACACGAAGTCCTGACCCTCCTTGTAGAGGTAGGTCATGTTCCGGCGGTCCACCGTGGCCGTGTCGACCTTCGTGCCCGCGTTGAACGTCTTGTCGACCACCTTGCCGGTGAGCACGTGCTTGAGGGTGGTGCGCACGAAGGCGCCGCCCTTGCCCGGCTTGACGTGCTGGAACGCGGTGACGGTCCACAGCTGGCCGTCCAGGTTGAGGACGAGCCCGTTCTTCAGGTCGTTGGTCGTGGCCACGAGCTTGCAGTCTCCTGTGTCGATCTTCCGGTGTTCGGGGCCGCCGTCAGACGACCACGAGGTTCTTGGTGCTCAGGGTGAGGAGTTCGGGCTCCCCAGCCCGCACGACGAGCGTGTCCTCGATGCGCACGCCACCGCGTCCCGCGAGGTACACGCCGGGCTCGACGGTGACCGCCATACCGGCGGCCAGTGTACCGACGCCCGTCGCGGCGAAGCTGGGCGCCTCGTGGATCTGCAGGCCGACGCCGTGCCCGAGGCCGTGCGCGAAGTGCTCGCCGTGACCCGCGTCCTTGATCACGTCCCGCGCGGCGGCGTCCACATGGGACACTTCGGCACCCGGCCGGACGGCGTCGACGCCCGCCGCCTGGGCCGCGTGCACGAGGTCGTAGACCTCCCGCTGCCAGTCCGCCGGCTCGCCGATGACGAAGGTGCGGGTCATGTCCGAGTGGTAGCCGTCGACGGTCGCGCCGAAGTCCAGCTTGACGAAGTCGCCGCGCCGGAGCTCGGCGTGCGTCGGCTGGTGGTGCGGGATGGCCGAGTGCGCGCCGGCGGCGACGATGGAGGCGAAGCTGGGCGCGGACGAGCCGTGTTCCAGCATCCGGTTCTCCAGGTCACGGGCGATTTCCAGCTCGGTCCGCCCGGGCCGCAGCCCCCCGGCGGCGAGCAGGTCGTCGAGCGCCCGGTCGGCGGCGGCGCACGCCTGGCGCAGCGCCTCGATCTCGGCTTCGTCCTTGACCTCGCGCAGCCGTTCGACGAGGCCGGGGGTCCGCTTCAGCGGCACCTGCTGCTGCAGCGCCTCGTAGGTCTCCACGCTGACGTGCTGGCTCTCGAACCCGACCTGCCCGTAGGTGGCGGTGTCCTTGGCGGCCCGGGCCACGAGCGCGGCGGCGCTGGCCCGGTCGACGACGGTGTCCAGGTCGGGCACCTCGACGGCCGACTGGGTGGTGTAGCGGCCGTCGGTGCAGAAGAGCGTCTTGTCGTCCCCGCCGGCGTGCAGCAGCACGGCGGCGTTGGACCCGGTGAACCCGGTCAGGTAGCGGATGTTCAGCAGATCGGTGACCAGCAGCGCATCGACACCGGCTCCGGTCAGGAGCCCACGCAGAGCGGCGCGACGTCGTCCATGGGTTTCAGGCACCCGTCCACCCTAGTGTGCGGGCCCGCCGGGGGAAGCGACTCGCCAGTAGGCCGCCTACACTCCGCAGGATGAGCGCCTGGGTGATTCGCGGACTGGTGATGGCGGTGCTGCACGGCGTCGCGCTGACGCTGCTGGCCAAGTACGCCGTCTACCACCCGACGGACCAGGCGCTCCCGGTGTCACTGGCCTTGGCGGTCCTGGTCGGGGCGGCGGCGTTGTGGAGCGCGCTGGACGCGTGGCGCGGGGTCCCCGACCGCGGCCGGGCCTGGTTCATCGCCGCGCTGGTCGCGGGCGTGGTCTCGGGCATCCTCTACGTGATCGGGCGCGCCGTGTTCGTCGACCAGACAGGCGTGTCGGAACTGGGCGGCGCTCTCACCGGCGGAGCGGCGTTCTCGGCGCTGCTGGTGCTGGTCCCGGCGGGGCTGGGGTTGTTCGTCGGCGGCCGGATCGGGCGGTCTTCGAGCGCCGAAGGGGAGCGCTGAGTGCGCGACTGCGGTCGCTCGTGAGCGGCGGCGCGGGTTAGTGCTCGTTGACGGCGGCGCAGGTAAGTGCTCGTGAGCGGCGGCGCGGGCCAGCGCCCGTGAGCGGCGGCGCGGGCCAGTGCCCGTTGGCGGCGGCGCGGGTTGGCCGCGCTGCTCGCGGGCCGGGTCCGGTTGCCCGCGCTCGTTCAGCCCACCAGGGAGGCACCCGCCGGGTAGCCGTCCCACTGGCGTGCCGGCACCGGGCGGGCGGTCGAGCCGTTGTCGCCGACGGCCGCCGGGCCGGGGACCGGCCAGCGGTGGCCGTCCAGGACGAAGGCGAAGCCGCGGTCCGGTGCCTGGACCGCCTCCGCGCCCGAGCGCAGGCGGGTCGTCAACGGGAGCGTCGCGAACGCGGGCGGGGTCCGGTCGAGGACCTCGCCGGCCAGCGCCGCCGCCACCGCGCGGCGGTCCACGCGGACCCGGCCACCGGCGCGGACCAGGTCCATCGTCCGTTCCGGGGAGGGCGCGGTCACGCCGTCGAACGTCGCGGCCACCCGGCCGGGGTTCGCGCAGGCCTGGCTGCCCAGCAGGTCGAGCCCGAAGTGCCGCAGGTCGGTCGGGGCGCCGGCGCCACCGAGCCCGGTCGCGCGCACGAGGTCGAACGGCACCCGGTCGCACGGATCGGCCGCCGACAGCGGCGCGTGCCCGTCCGGCCGGCGCACCAGGCCCGGCCCTTCCCGCCACGGCCCGGGGATCACCACGGGCTGGTAGGGGTGGTCGGTGAAGTCCGCGGTCCAGAACGTCAGGGTGGTCCCGCCCTCGGTCTCGTGCGCGACGACGAACGCGGCCAGCGCACCCACCCACATCAGGTCGGCGCTGAACCCGTCGACGACCGACCGGGCCCGCGGCGCCGAAGTCGAAGCCACCGGCACGAACCCGCCGACGTCCAGCGCCTGCACCCCGGACCCGAAGGCCGGGTCGTGCGAGCGCAGGAGAAATTGACCGGCACCGTTGGGCCCGGCGGCGCGGCCGGTGGTGTCGGTGAACATCAGGTAGAACCAGCCGTCGAGGTAGACCGCGGACGGCTGCCCGGCCCCGTAGACGTTCGCGCGGTGCACGTCGTGCGACGGCCCGAGGATCGGTTTCCCGCCGGCCGCGCGCGTCCAGTGGATGCCATCGGTGCTGGTCGCGAGCCCGACGGCGTTGCCGAGAGCGTGATCCCCGGCGGCGCCGGTGTAGTACAGGTAGTAGGTGGAGCCGACGCGCAGAACGGACGGATCGCAGGTGTGCATCCCGTCGAACTGCCCGGGCGCCCCGGAGAAGACGGCGGCCGGGATCCCGCCACCCGGCCCGGTGAACGGCCCGTTCGCCGACCGCGCCTGCGCGTAAAGGATGTCGTCCCCGGCTGGCCCGGCCCCGCCGTACTGGCTGCACCACCACATCCGGGTCTGCCCCCGATCGACCATGACGGAGGGCCCGTAGTTGTAGACGGCATCAGCCCCACCGGCGGCGACGACACCACCACTCTGCCGGGGGTAACCCGAAGCGAGGCTGACGTTGCTGGGCCGCGCCGGGACGGCGGTCTGCTGCACGGGATGCTCGCCGGCTTGTGGTTGGGCGTAACCCTCGGTGCAGCCCGCGAGCAGCAGCCCGGCCAGAAAGCTGGCGAGAAGGGCACGAGCGGGTCGCCGGTTCAGGCGACGAAACGGGTGCACGGCATCGGAGTGTAGCTAAAGGCTTCACCCGTCCAGGCGACCGTGCTCTGGTCGACAACCATCCGATCGTGCTCAAGATCGGGATCAGCCGACGACGATCGGCGACTCGTCACAGCGCCGGTCGCAGCCTGGCGTGAGCAGCCCTCCACGCCCGCCACACCGACTCCCTCCCCACCACTCACAGAACCGTGGGCAGACGGCGCCTGAGATAACGTCATCGGGCGCCGAAACCGTACACAACCAATGGATTGTTATCCAACGGCAATTATTCCACCGCGACCAGTCATCGCAATCGATCCGCCCCTCTTCGCAGGGACTTCACCGATGGCTCGCAGGTGTAACACATCTCGGATTCCGAGCGACTCCCTGACCGCTTCGTTCATTAACGCTTGCGTGGCCGGAATCGGGTGATTCGTCCCGACATCACTCCCGACTCCGACCCACGATCAACCCGTACTGCCATCGAAGGATTGTTTTCTGATCAATTGCCGTCGTCGCCGTTTCCGCCGCCACCCGACATCGCGGATCACCTCCGCCGGAACATGGACGGTCCGGCCGCGCCGCCGCGCTTTCGAAATCGTCGATCGAGGATCAACCGACCTGGTCAGGAGAGGAGCACAGGATGGTCTCAGCCCGGAAAGCCGAGTGCGGAAAGCCTTGTGCGCAGGTCGGCGAGCACGGACCGGTAGCCGGATTGCTCGACGGCGCCGTCCGTCGTCTCCTTCAACCAGCGCTCGACCAACCGGACCAGCTCGTCGGCTTGGGCCGCGTTCTCCGCCGGGTTCTCCGCGACTCCGTATTCGACCGCCTGCACAAGGACCGGCGCAGCCCTCAGGGCGAACATGCAGTTGTCCAGCGAGGGCCGGAGGCGGCGCGGCTCGTAAAGCGGATCCGCCAGTACCCGACGCACCCAGGCGTGAGCCTGGCGCACCCACTGTGCGGCCTCGACGTCCTCGCCGCTGTCCGTCAACAGGGAAGCGAGGCCGGAGGCGGCGTCGGCAGCCAGATAGCAGCTGCGGGCCAGTGGCCGGATGTCACGATCCTGGTTGTACAACCGGGTCCGGGCGGGAATGACGGATGTCGTGAAGAGGTGCAAGGCGGCGCGAAGGTCCTCGGCACTGCCCTTGTTGGCCCCGAGGAAGGCCGCGTAGTTGTGCAACTGGAAGCTGAGTCCGCCGTACTCGCCGTCCCCTGCGAACAGATCGACCTCGACAGCCTTTGCGAAGGCCGCCCAATACCGGCGCAGGGACGTACCGACTTCGGGACGGTCCGAACCCGCCGACCGCAATGCGTTGAGCTCGATGCAGGCGACTGCCAGGAGATCGGCGAGCAATCCGGGGTCGATCCGGTCCGCGGCGCCCGCTTCCAGGCAGGCGTCGGCAGCAGCCATCACCGCCGCCGCGGAAGCCGGTGTGGAGCGCCCGGCGTGCCGCTCGGCGCCGGTCCGCTGCACCGCCAGCCGCAGCCGGGTATCCACCACCACCGGGTCCTCGGGTTCGAAGACCTGATCGAGCAAATCGGACAGACTCGTCACCAAGTCGGCGAATTCCGGCCCGGCCAGCCAGGCGGAGGGTGCCAGCAGGCCCATCTGCCGGACGATTCCCATCGCGGCCAGAACGAACGCCCGCCGGGCGAGCAGCGGCACCCCGGCCAGTTCGGCAGGCCGGGGCAGCCGGAACGGCGCCGCCATGGCATCGGCCAATGCGTCCCCGAACTCGTCCGGCCGGGGCAGGGAAGCCCGCCCGTACGCCCACGTCTCGACCAGTTCACGGACGATCCCGGAACTCGGGACCATGGCACAGACCAGTTCCTGCCCCGGGACGCGTTCGGTCACCCAGATGTGGGCCACGCCGTCGCGGGTGCCCATTTCCACGAACAATCCGATGAGCTGGTCGACCATCCTGTCGCCGACACCGGCGGCCGAGCCCGCGGGTTCACCGGTGGAATTCTCCGGCAGGATGCCACTGGCGTTGAGCCGCGCCGCCGCGATCCCGTCGAGGAATTCCAGATCTTTCGGGTGGGTGACGGGGTCGAACGCGCGCCCGGCCGGCGCGGCGCCGATCTCGCACCGAGCTCTCGCCTGCTCCGAGATCCCCGGTGCCAACGGAAACTGCGGCGCAGAAAGCGACGCGCGCTGAATCATCCGCGCAGTGAGCGCGGCGGACACCAGCGCGGGCTGCGACCGGTAGACCTCTACCGCGGTCGCGGCCCACGCGGCGATCCACTGCACAGGCGCGAGCTCACCGCCGTCCGCGGTGCGCAGCATTCCCAGCGCGGTCCGGATGGCGTCGGCCACCGGGGCGAGAAGGACGTTCGTCGCGGTGAGCACGATGGCGGCCTTGGTGTCGGGGCCGAAGCGGTTGATCGTCGCGGCGACGATCTCGTTGGGCAGCGCTCCGCGGTCGCCGGGTAACACAGCGCGATCGTGGACGAACCATTCGCCGTCGTGCCGCTCGCCTCGTAGCCGGGCCGCAGCTGCCCTGGTCGGCAGCGGGGCACCGCGCGCGATCTCCGAGACGGTGATCGCGGTGAAGTCGCAGACCCAGGTCAAGGGATGGAACGGGTTGTGGTCGAACGGAACGCCGAAGAGGGGCGCGACCTTGCGGGCCAACCGAGCGGGCACGAGCTCCGATCTTTTCTCGACCAGCTGGGGCACCACTGCGGGCAGCAACACCATCCTGCACTCCACCTTCCGCTAGCCCCATGGTGACACAGCTCCTGGAAAAGCCGGTCCTCAAGTGGATCGATCACAGTTCAGCGACGTGCTGGCATAAAATTCTCTGCTAGTGTAGGAAGCTCTGCATGGTTGCGACCTCGTCCCCCGTTCGGTCCTCCGAATCCACCCCCGAACTGACCACCGAAGTGGTCCGTGCGGTGTTCGCCGAGCTGGGCGAGGTGCGCGACCAGCTGCACGCGAGCCACCGGGTCTCACGGTGCGACCTGTGCATCGCCCTCCGTGAACTGCGTTACGGCCCGACCGCGCCCGGCGCTTCGGGCCACAACGGGCTGGTGCTGTCAGGCGACTGCGTGTGCCGGGATCTCCTGGCCGACGTACTGCACGTCGTCACCACGTACCTGACGGAGCACGGCGCCACGATCAGCAACCCGCCCGGTGCGGCGCGCATCCACGTGCGCAAACGCGTGCACGACGTGTTGCGGTCCTACCGCTGCGCGCGTGGTGCCCAGGCCAAGCCCAAGCAGGCGCGCGGCAACCGCTACGGACGGGCGATGCCCGACGAGGAACACCGTGCGGTGTTCGGGCACCTGGTCGACGAGGCGGGTTACTCCGCTCCGCTGCCCGGAGGCGGCTACCTCGTGCGCCGGCTGGCCGAGCGGTGCGCGACCGAATTCGACAAGCCGGTGTCCTACTACCTCGAACGGCTGCCCGCGATGCTGAACACCATCCAACGCGTGTGCCGGGCCGGCGCGCGGGTAAACGTCGGCACCAAGGCCGCCCCGGAGTACGTGACCTGGTACGACGCCTACATCGATCGTCCCTTGGGACGAAGGCCGGACACGGCGATCACCTCCCTGTCCGACGACAACGCCTCCCTGTGGGGCCGCGACCACGTCGCCGACCCGAGCGCCCAGTCCGCTTTCGCCGCCGTGGAGACCGCCGGATTCGACCCGGACCCGGACTCGGCAGTCGTCGACACGGTGGTGAACCTGCTCGCCGAGTCGTCTCCGGCAGCCTGGGCAGGCGTCCTGCGATCGACGCTGCTGGGTTTGGCCGACCGCGGCTTCCTGTCCCGGCGCCGCGCGGAGACGCTGCTGTCCGACCCCCATGGGATGGACGACGTGATGTCTCGTGTCCAAACCATCCTCGAGATGCGAGGCGAAAGGGTGAACCGTGGCTGACGCGCACACGGCACATGAGGACGCCGGCCGGTTGGCCGGGCGGATCCGGGACAACCCGGAGAATGTCGACCCGGCGGTGGCGGCCGAAACCGGGATCGCGCTACTCCACGAACTCGACACCGACACCGGCCTCGAGCCCGTACACCTCGTTACCGGCCTGATCGGGTTCGCCCTGCGGGCCGCGCCCGATCACCCCTCGGCTCCGGAGTGGTGGGGCGAGCTGGGCTTCGCGCACGGCTGGATCGCCGAGGAGACCGACTCCGCCGCGGAATTCGAGAAGGCCATCGCCTGCACGCTCACCGCCGCATCGGCGCCGGCGGCGCCGGCCGAGGTCGCCGAGCACGCCGCCGTCGAGACCGCGTACCTGACCGGCGCTCTGCTGCGCATGGAAGCCGTCACCGCCGAGCGGGCGCGACAGCTGATCGAGGCGCTCGAAGGGATTCCGCTGTCCTGGGCGCGGGAGGTCGACGCCACGAGCTTCGACTTCGCGCACGCGTGGGCGCTGCGCTGGGCCTACCCGGTGACCGACGACATCGGGGACATCCGGCGCGCGGTGGACATCCTGCGCCCGGCGCTGGCCGCGCCGAAGCCGCCCGAGGCGGAGCAGGATTGCATCGGCGAGTGGGAACTCCTCGCGATGCTGCTCAAGCACCTGCACCTCGACAGCGGCGACCACGAGCTGCTGGAGGAAGCGCTGGCCGCCGCGGAAAAGGTGCGCGAACTGCTGCCGGAGGACGACGAGGGGCTGCCCGAAGCCCACGCCGTCGTCGCGCAACTGGCCGAAGAGATCTTCTGGAACACCGATGGCAAGGCGACCGCCACCCTGGAAACCGCGGTCACGGCCTACGCGGCCAAGCGCACCTCGCTCGGATTGGACGACGACGAAACCGTCTCGTACGGGCTGCTGCTCCAGATCCGGGGCTGTACAGCCGAAGACGCCCCGGCGCTGACCGCCGCCGTCGAAGTTCTGGAGACCCCGGAACGGGCAGCAGGAGCGGAGGTGGTGCTCGCCGGCCTGCACGAGCTTCTCGTCAACCTCGTCGGCCCTCGGCACGCGTGGCCGGCCATCGACTGGGCGACCCGCGCACTGGCCGGGCCCGATCCCGGGCCCGAGGTCGTCGTGCCCCTGCACGCCTGCCGGGTCGCCGGGCTCGAGGCGGCATTGAAGGCATTCGGCGGCAACGAGGTCGCGGTCCGGTGCGACGTCGAAACGATCGTCGCCGAAGCCCGCGCGGAAGCGTTGGCCGGTGCGGACGCCGCCCGGGCGGAACTGGAGTTGCAGATCGCCCGGTTCCGCGGCCTGTGGACAGCCGACCGGTTCCCGCTCGACGTGGACCTGCTGCAAGCCACCTCCGTCGAGATGGCCGATGCCGTGCACCGCGTGCGCGATCACGCGGACGCGGACTCGAAGCCCAAACTCGACACCGTCGCCACCGTTCTCGAGGACATGGTCCCGGTGCTCATGGGCGATCGCGATCCGGAACAGCTCCAGACCGCCCTTCAGGACGTGAGCCTGCAGGGCATGGACGACGCGGACGATCTGCTGAAGTGGCTGGATCAGCTCGGCGAGCTGCAGGCGATGGCGGCCAACGGACAACCGGTGGCAGCGCAGCTCAAGGAACTGGTGACGGAAACCGGCCTGTTGGCACCCGAGACGGGAATGAGCGCCATCATCCCCGTCATGGCAGCCATCGCCGAGACCGCCGGCCTGGTGGAAAACGGCGACACCGCAGCGCGGTCCGCCGGCTACCGCAAGATCATCCGGATGTGCGACGAACTGCCGGAGAACATGACCTCGAGTCCGTTCGTCCGGCGCATCCGCGGCGTGCTGGCCGCGCAGATGACCGTCGGGGGCCATGACGACGACCAGGCAGAACTCGCCATCGACGACCTGGAACACGCGCTGGAACACTCCGGCAAAGGCTGGGACCGTATCCAGATCACCGAGCAGCTCGGCCAGCTCCTCCGCCGGCGCGACGCCCCGGGAGACGTGGCCCGCAGCAGGCAACTGGCCTTGCGCGTGCTGGCCGAGCACACGTGGTATGCCCTGGTCCGGTCGAACCGGGAGGACGACCGCTCGGCACTGCGGTTGACCCGGCTGGCGATCGACTGGTGCCGGGAAGACGGCGCCCTCGACGACCTCGTCCGGATCGTCGAGACCGAGCGGGGGGCGGCGCTGGCCCGGGGCGCCGGGACCGAGCTGGTCCGCAGTCACTTGGTGGGTACCGGCCGCGCCGGACTCGCCGAAGAGTGGGTGACGGCGAGCAGCACCGGTGACGTCCGAGACCAGCGTCGCCGCGACCTGCACGCCCGTCTGTCCGCTGAGGACCAGCAGAGCCTTGCCGAGCCTTGGGGACCGGAAGAAATCCGGCTCGCGCTGACCGAGTCGGAGCTGGACGCGCTCGTGTACCTCATACCCCGGCAGCCCACCGTCGGCGGCACGCTGGTGGTCGTTCCGGCCCGGGGCCCGGTCTGCTGCCGCCGCCTGCCCCTGCTGAGCGGGCAATGGTTCCAGTCCGCCGCGCCGGACGCCGTGGGCGGGTGGGCGTGGCTCGCCGCCGGCGCTGCCGTGCTGGCCGCTGCCGAAGCCGCGAAACCCTCCGGACCGGCCGGAGTTCCGCGCGTCGCGCTGGTACCGGCCGGCTCCGCAGGCCGGGTGTCCTGGGCCGCGGCCTGGCGGGAGACGGACGACGGTCGCCGATATCTGGTCGAGGACGTCGAAATCACCAGTGTCCCGTCCGCACGCCTGCTCGCCCCGGCAGGCGTCGGGGACGGGGAACCGGTGTTCCTGCCGGGTGACGCGGACGACCTGTCCCGATCGGACTACGACGAGGCGCACGAACCGTCGAGCGCACTGCTGATCGAGGGCACGCGCACGGTGGTGCGTGCACTGTGGCCGACCGCCGGCGACTCGATGGTTTTCCCGCTGTTCCGGCACTTCCTCCGCATGGAGCCGGCGAACCCCGCGGGAGCTCTTCGCCGGGCGCAACTGTGGATGCTCGACCCGGCGAGGTTGCCGCAGCCGGGACTGTCGGTGAGTCACCTCGAAAACCCGGCCGACATCGCGAACTGGGGTGGTTTCGCGTGCCTCGGACGCTGACGGGCAGCCGTCCGTCAAACCGGACTGTGGAGTGGAACACCGAGGAGCTCGAGTGGATCGCGGCCGCGACGGTCACGGCCGCGCTGGTGGTGCTGGGCGGCGCGCGAGTCGCCGCCGGGATCCGGTTCCGCCGGGACCGGACCCTGATCGCGGACGCATTGGAGCGCATGTGCGCTTCGGTGTCCGAGCCCGCCGTCCGGCCGCGGCTCCGGAGCATGGGTCGCGACGTGGTCGAGGTACTGGTGTCGCAGGACGACACCGCACAGTCACTGCGCGCGAAGGCGCCCTTTGTCGAGGACAGTTCCACCGGCTCGGCGCTGCTGATCACGGCCGACGCGGTGACGACGACGGTCGAACCGATGCGCCGGGAGAGGCCGGACGACAGCGTGTGGGAGGAGTCCGACGTGGCTCCGAGCGTCAGTGAGCACCCCCAGCTTCGCGAGATCACCGAGCAGATGGGCCGCAGCACCTCCCGGCTGATCGCCATGGGACGACGGGTTCTCGACGAAGGCGAGCGGTTCGGGCTCCCGGAAGGCGAAGCCAAGGGAGCTCTCGCGGCGGCGCTCGAGCGGGCGCAGGAAGCCGTGCGCGAGGCCGAACTGATGGCCGAGAGCGGCCGGCTCCTCGCCGCGCTCACCGCGCTGACGGAGCTGGACGTTCCCGTACCGGAATCGGGTTTTCCCGGCCAGGCGGTGGCGGATGAGCTGCGCGTGCAGGTGAACGCGCTGGCCCGGCTGGGGATCCGGCACCGCGAGGCCTTGGCGCACTTCAGGGATGCCCGGATTCGAGAGGAGCGACGATGACCGATCGCGGTCCGGACGAGGTGTACAGCAAGCGCGACCGGCGCGCCGACCGGCTGCGCGGCCGCCGGGACGGCAAGCTGCGCACCCCGGCGTACAACGACGTGCTGGCCATGGTTTCCGGCGAAGGCGTGATCACCGCGCCCTATCCCAAGTACCTGCAGAACATCGCCTTGGACGAAATGGCCGAAGAACTGGCGAATTTCGTAAAGCGCAGCAAACCGCGCCTGGAGTCGCTCGAAGTCCTGCGCCGCCGGTACACCAACACGAAGAAGGACCTGGAGCGCGCCTCCGACAGCGTCAGCGGCGCAGAGACCCCGCTCACGGACGAGGAACTGCTACCACGCAGCCGCGCCGAAGTCCGGCCGGACCAGGCGGTGGTCCTGCGCAGCCGTCGGGAAGCCGCACGAGCGAGGCGGATCGCGGCCGCGCACGGCGGGGAAGCCGCGTTGCACGAGGAGCTGAACGAGCTGGACAGCCGTATCGCCGAGACCGAGCAGGCCGTCCGCTCCGACTTCGTGCTCGCTCAGACCAGGGCCAGGCAGATCGGCGCCCGCAGCGCCATGCGGGTCGCCGCCTATTGGGAGCATCTGGTGCTGGCGCACGCGGAGGGCACCTACCTGGCCCCGCTGATCAAGTACACCAGTCAGGTGCTGCCCTCGTGGGTGGTCGAACCGGCGGTGGGCGAACCGGAGTCGCTCGGGCAGGGCGACTACGAACTGCAGCACGTCATCGAGCGTGTCCGCCCGGAGGCGCGCGAACCCGAATCCGGACCCGGCACCGAGCCGGAGGAATACGAGCAATCCGCATGAGGTTGAGAAAATCCCGGTCGGAACGCCTTCCGCGGGCGTTGACCCGACGGCTGCGGGACCTGCACAGGCGACCGCTGCCGGAAGTCTCGGACACGCAACTGCTCGCGGACGTCGGCCGGAAGGTGGGTTCGCTCGGCCAGGACGGCAACGGGAGGGCGTACCTCAACGCCTACATCGAGGCGCACAAGGCGAAGTGGCTGCTGCAGCTCACGGCGAACCACAACGAATTCGTGGCCGAAATCGAGGCATTGGCCGCCGAGGTCCACGCACTCGTCGAATACCGGCGGATCCTCTGTGAGGACCAGCGGGACATCATGGACGACCTCGACGCCGCGGTCGCCCACGCCCTGGAGCGGGTGACCGACCCGGACGCCCCCTACCACGAGCCGGTCCGGTTGAGCGAGCGCCGCGGAGGAAAACGATGACCGAGCCGAAGCGTCCGGTGCGGGTTCTGTCCCCGCGTCGGAGGGTGATCCGCGGCGATGCCTCGCTGATCGTCGGCCTGCCGCCGACCACCGGCTTGCAGTACCTCGTGCTGCTGGCCGCGGCGGCCGTCGATGTCGTCGCGTTCAACCAGGTGCTCACGCAGGCGCTCGACGAATACGAGTGGGCGCTGTGGGGATTCGTCGGCGGGTTCACCGTCGTATGCCTCGCGCTTTCGCACACGGCGGGCAAGAGCTGGAAGGAAGCTTCGGTCCAGCGGCACGCGCCCAACGCGAGCCTCATCGCCAAGATGTGCGCCGGGGTGTGGCTGGCACTCGGGCTGGCGGCTTTCTTCTTCCGCTGGTTCTACGCCGTTCCGGCCACCGGCACCACCGCGGAGTACGACGACCCGGCACAGGGGCAGGCGGCCGACCTTCCCCTGCAGGCCAACCTGATGCCCGCGATCTTGTTCCTCGTGCTCTACCTGGGCACGGGTGTCCTGTCCGGCGCAGGCGCCTACAAGTTGCACAACCCGGCCGCCCGGCAGTGGGCACGTGCGGTGGCCAAGCGCTCCAAGGGTGCTGCCCGCATGGCGGACCTCGAAGCCGGGCTCGTGGCGGCCGAACGGCTCGCCAAACAGGTCGAGGACCTGCGGGAGCGAGCCGAACACGACAGAAAGCTGTACCTCGCGCTGCCCGAAAGCTCGACAGCGAAGGTCATCGCCGACGCCGAGTTGAAGCTGCTCGGCCGCGGGTCGGCCGAGGGCGAAACCGGACAGCAGCCCACCAGGTCCGAAGTGGACGAAGAGGACGAAAAGAACAGGAAGGGCCAAGAATGACTTCTCTCCGGTCCCGCGGCGGACGTCTGTGGCGTGCCGTCGCGGCGACGGCCACCGCCGCGGTCCTGCTGACCGCATGCGACCCGAAACCCCCGGAGGCCTCCCAGGGGAACGCAGCCGACGCGCAGCAGGGTGAGTGCGCGGCCGCCGCGGACAAGCCGGTCAGTCTCGTGGTGGGCGGCCGCATGGGCAGTCAGCGGCCGACCATCCCCAAGGAAGTGAAGGACCTGCTCTCCGGCGCGGTGGTGAACCAGCAGGCCATCCAGGTGTTCCGGGTCGACGGCGAACCCTCGCGCGTGGTCAAGGTCTCCCCCGCCATCGACGGCAAGAACGACACACGGCGCAAGCAGCAGATCGAGGCCGCCGTCCAGCAGGTCACCACGGCGGTCGCCGGCGTCGTTCCGAAGAAGCCGGAGGCGGACGATCTGTCCGCACTGTCCCAGGCGGCCAAGCTGACCGGCGAAGGCGGCACGGTCGTCATGATGGACTCCGGACTTTCCACCGCCGGTGCCGTCTCCTTCCTGAACGACGGGATGTTCGACGCCGACCCGGGGGAAGTCGCGAACTTCCTGGCAGGCAAACAGCTTCTGCCCGAGCTCAAGGACAAGACGGTGCTGCTCGTCGGGACCGGTCTCACCGCCGAGCCCCAGGCCGCCCTCGACGACAACCTGCAGAAGCGGGTCACCGCTCTGTGGAAGGCCATCGTGGACAAAGCGGGAGCCAAGTGCTCCACGCCGGTGGAGGTGCCCAGCAAACGCGAGGAGGTCAAGGCCGACCAGCCGGTTTCCCAGGTCAAGCTGCCGGCCCCGGTGACCTTCCAGCCGTGCGGTACGACCGTCCTGCGCGACAGCGGACCGGTCGGCTTCCGTCCGAACGAAGCGAAACTGCGCGACGAGAAGGCTGCTCAGAGTACCTTGCAGGCGCTGGTGTCCCAGCTGACCGGCGGCTCGCAGAAGGTGAACCTGGTCGGCAACACCGCCACCTACGGTTCACCCGAGGACAGCGTGACACTCTCCAAGCAACGAGCCGAGACGGTGAAGGCGCTGCTGGTGCAGGCGGGCATCGCCGCCGATCGGATCAGCACCGTCGGTGACGGCCAGACCGGGAAGTACCACGAGCCCGACATCGGGCCGGGCGGGACGCTGGACCCGGCGAAGGCCGCCCGGAACCGGTCCGTGGTGGTCGAGCTGACGTGCGCCCGGTGAAGCTCGAGGTGACAGCCGGGTGACGACACCGGACGGCGCCCCGCTCACGGAGTTCGATCCGGGGCGGGGCGCGGCACCGCCGCCGAACGGGCCGCCCACCGAGCTCGACCCCGGACGGGCGCCGCTCGGCCGCGGCGCACCGACCGAGGTCGATCCCGGCCGTTCCCGGCCGCGCGGCGCTTCGCCGGGGCTGCCGCCCGGGCTGGCCGCCCGGTTCAAGGTCGAGCTCGACATCACCGGGTCCGGTAACCAGGCCGACGTCTACCACGTGATCCGGCGGTCGGACAACGCGCAGCGCGTGCTGAAGGTGCACCGCCCCGGCTGGCGCCCGGTGGAGCAGGTCGTCCAATTCCTCAGCGGTCCGTGCCCCGACCACGTCGTCGGCTACGAGGAAACCGGCGTCGACGAGGACCGCTTCTACGAGGTCATGGCCCACCTGACCGGCGGCACCCTGCTCGATATGCGCGACCGGCATCCCTCCGGGGTCGCCCCGGACGTCCTCACGGAGATCGTCCGCCAGCTCGCGTCCGGTCTCGCCGACGTCCACCGAGCGGGCATCGTGCACCGTGACGTCAAGCCCGCGAACCTGCTCGTCGGCGAACGCGAGCCGCTCACGCTCGGGATCGCCGACTTCGGCATCGCCCTCCACGTGCCGGCAGGCGAGCTTTGGGTGGACGAAACCCGGGTCGGCACCGTGCCCTACACCCCGCCAGAGTCCGTGACCGGCCAGATCCGCCCGGCCTTCGACTGGTGGTCCCTGGGCGTCTGCGTGCTGGAACTCGCCACGGGGCAGGAACTGTTCGCCGACGTCGAGCACAAGAACATCATCCGCAGCCGGCTCATCAGTCACCCGCTCAACACCAGCCAAATCGCCGACGAAGGCATTCGCCTGCTCTGTGACGGTCTGCTGACCATCAACCCCGACGAGCGCTGGGGTGCCGAGCAGGTCACCGCCTGGCTGCGCGGTGAACGGCCGGGAGTCAGCAGGGCCGCGACCCCCGACACCGAGGCCACCCGAACGGCGGAGCCCTACGTGTTCGCCGGACAAGAGTACTGGGACCGCCGGACCCTGGCCGCCGACCTGATCAACGACTGGCAGCTCTCCCTGTCGGTCCTGTGCGGCGACGACCACGGGCCGCGGAACCGGCTGCTCGCGTGGCTGGCGATGTTCCCCGACAACGGCGTGCGCATCCCCGCGCCGGCCCGCCGCGCGCCCGCCGACGTCCGCCTGCTGCACCTCATCCGGGCGGTGGACCCGACCTTCCCGCCCTGGTACCGCCGGTGGAACATCACGCCCGGGCACCTCGCGCTGCTGGCTCAGGAGGGTTACCAAGGGACCATCCCGAGCACGGACATCGTCACGGAGCTGTGGGAGCACGACCTGTTCCGCCTGCTCGCCATCGGTGGCGGCACCGAGCACGGCCAGAGCGGGGCCGGGCTCGCCGAGGTCCGCGCCGCCTGGCCGCAGGCACAGGAGGATCTGGCCGTGCAGGCGCGCGCCGTCGGAGACACCGGAGCTCGGCGGGCCGCCGAGCTCTTCCTCCGTGAAGAACGAGGCCGCGCGCTTTCCCTGGCGTTGCTCGCGGCGACGGCCGGCGCCGAGAACAAACGAGAGATCCGGCGCGCGCTCGACGAGCAGGCGCGGGCTTTCCGCCTGGACTGGTTTTCCCGGCTGATCGCCGAGCCGGACCGCCACTGGATCGCGATGGCCCTCGTGTCCCACGCGGAAGCCGAGTCTGCACGCCTCGCCGATGAAGCTCTCGCGCGGCGGGCGCACGAGGACTGGCTGCGCCGCACCGAAGGTCTGCGTGACTGGTCCCGCCGGCAGAATCGCCCGCAGGCCCTCAGTTACGCCGCTGCCGGGGTCGCCGCGATCGCCGCCGTCCTGTTCGCACTCATCGGGCTCAGCGATGTGGTCGACTTCGCCTCCGACGTCCAGATCATCGACTCCTGGGTCGGTGTGGTCGCCGCGCTGCTGCTCGGGCTCGTGTCGGAGAGCATCCTGGCTTGGGACAGCGGAGGGCGGTTCCACCCCGCCTACTCGCTGCTCGGCGCGGGGCGGGTCGCCGTGGGCAGGCTGGCCCGGAGCCTCATCGCACGCCGGATCGCCGGCCCGGTCGCCGTGGCGGTCGTGCTGGGGCTGATCGCCCTCACCGTCTTCGCACCCGCCGTCATGCCGTTCGCCGTCGCCTTTTCCCTGCTGCCGTGGACGGTCCAGCGGTCCTTGGCGTGGCGCAACCAGGATCGACGCGAGCGGGAAATCCTGGCTCGCCCGCGAAACGACCGTCCGTCATCGAATCCCTGAGGAGGTAGCCATGAGTTCTGGAACCATGGCCGTAGCGCCGGTCGGTCTGCCCATCGTCGCGGCGGGAGCCATTGTGGTCGCGGGGGCGCTCGCGGTGACCGCCGGAGCCGTGCTGGTGGCCCGGGCCATCAACAGCGCCGCGGAAAGCGGTGTTCGCGCGCTCGGCGAATCGGGCGCCCGGCTCGAGGCCGAAATCGCCGCGATCGAAGCGGCGGAGGCGGCGGGGCAGTGGCGCCGGCGGGCGATCGCCGACGTCGTGGCGGTCAACGCCCGGCTGCGCCTGGTCCGCGAACGCGCCAAGAAGGCAGGCGTCGCCCTGCCCATTCCCCCTCCGCTGACGCTCTCCGCTGAGGTCAGTGCGGCCCGCGCGGTCCAGTGGGTGTCCGAAACGGAGTACGAGATCGCCCGGCTCCACAAGGAGCTGGACGCGGCCGCGCCGCCGCTGCGCGTCACCATCACCGCGAAGACCAGCCTGGCGAACGCCGACATCTCGGCCGAGCTGGCTCGCCTCCGGCAGGTGAGCACCGAACGGCACACCAAGCGGCCGGCCACCGTGTCCGCCGCGTCGATCACCGACGTGATCAGCCTGCTCGACCCGGACGCCACCACGCAGGAACGCGACGAGATGCTGGCCGAAGCCGCAGCCATCGCGGGTCGCACCGAGCAATCGGTGTACCTCAGCGACCTGCGGTCGAAGATCGTCGGGACCCTCAACCCGCGCATCGAACGACGCAGGCTGGCCGCCACCTGGGTGTCGGCACTCGAGAACGGACCGCTCGCCGAGGTCGTCGCCGGCATCGACCCGCCGGCCCCGCTGCGCCGGACCGCCACCGCGCTGCGCGACGTCGTCGCCGGCTCGCTCGACCTGACCCCCGAGCTGCGCTCGGAGGCCGTCCGCCTGATGACGTGGGCCGGGGGCGTGGCCGACCGCGCCTTCACTCGCGAGCTGGTCCGCAAGTGCCTGACCGAGGCCGGTCAAGAGGTGCTGGAAACGGTCGAAGGGGACGGGTTCACCGGCCTGCGGTTCGCCCGGCCCGAGTGGGAGGACCAGCACTCCCTCGTCGTCCGGGTGCGCGACGGCAACATCATCGAGCACCACCTCGAAGCCGCACACGCTCCCACCAGCGACAACGAAAAGCTGATCGGCGAAGAACGCTGCGCCGTCGCAAACGCGGGCATCCAGGCCGTCGCCGAAGCGGCCGCCGCCGCCGGGGTGCGGGTGCAGCTGACGGAATCCGCACCCCAGGTGGCCAGCCGCGAGGTTCCGGCCGCGGACTTCGTCACCGAGGCGCCGATCCACCGGTACCGGGACGGCCGATGACGACCGAATCCGTGATGCAGCAGCAACGCCGGGTCCCGGCCTTCGCGAGCGAAATCGCCGGCACGCTGGCGGTGCACTCACAGTACGTGCTGCACGGCAACATCCGCGACTCCTTCCTGGTGAAGGACGGCGGCGCGCTGCAGATCATGCCGATGGTCCCCCTGCTGTGGCACGTGCTCCGCCCGGCCGGGTTCGACGCACTCGTCACCTACGACACCGTCGCCGGTGTCGGCGTCCACCCGGAGACGAACGAGGCGCACCGGGCCGTGGAACAGGTGCTGGGCGCCACCGTGCTGGGCAGGCGCCCGTCGCCGGAACGCCTGCGCGTCCACCTGACCAAGGTCGTCGGGACAGCCGAGCAGCCACCACCGGAAAGCGACAGCACGCGCCCGGCCGCGGGCGCGCAGGCGGCCTGTGCGGGGCGCCCGGCCGCCCGGCTGGCCTTCGTCGTCGACCACGCGTCCCGGCTCGTCCGCTCTCCCACCCAGCTCGACCAGGCCGAGCGCGACCAGTTCCTGTTCTTCCAGAAACTCGCGCTCACCGCGCCCCGGTACGAGTACCCGGACCGGCCGCGTGCCCTGCACAACCCGGTCATCTGGCTGGTGGAAGGCGAACGGGACCTGCCGGTCTGGTTCACCGCGGGTATCGAGGCGATCCGCACGGTGGCCGCCCCGATGCCCACCCTCGACGATCGCCAGGAAATGGCCCGGCTGCTCATCCCCCTGCTGCCCGAAGGTGCGGAGCCGGAGCCCGGCCGTCTCCCACCCGACGAGGAGTTCGCCGGTCTCACCGAAGGCATGACCCTCGACTCCCTGCTCAAGATCACCAGGCTGGCGGCGGACCGCGGGATGGGCGTCGACCGCATCGCCGACGCCACGCGGATCTTCAAGCTCGGGATCGACGACAACCTGTGGCGGCGCACCAGCGTCCGCGAACAGATCACCAAGGGGCAGCAGGTGATCGCCGAGCGGGTCCTCGGTCAGGACCGCGCGGTGAACAAGACTCTGGACATCCTCAAGCGCGCAGCACTCGGCCTGTCCGGCGCCCAGGCCCGCACTTCGGGGCACCGGCCTCGCGGCGTGCTGTTCTTCGCGGGCCCCACCGGCGTCGGCAAGACCGAGCTGGCCAAGCAGGTCGCCGAACTGCTGTTCGGCGATGCCCAAGCCTACCTGCGGTTCGACATGAGCGAGTTCTCCGCCGAGCAGGCCGCCGACCGGCTCATCGGCGCACCACCCGGCTACGTCGGCTTCGAAGCGGGCGGCGAACTGACCGGTGCGGTGCGCCGACGGCCGTTCCAGGTCATCCTGTTCGACGAGATCGAGAAGGCACACCCACTGGTGCTGGACAAGTTCCTGCAGATCCTGGAGGACGGCAGGCTCACCGACGGCCAGGGCGTGACCACCTACTTCTCCGAATGCGTGCTGGTGTTCACCTCCAACCTCGGAATCATGAAAACGGAGACGAACGAACGGGGGGAAAAGGTCACCTACCGCCTGGTCGCGCCGGGCACCGAATATCCGGAGCTGGAGGCCAGCGTCCGCAAGGAGATCCGCAACCACTTCACGAACGAGCTCAAGCGGCCGGAGCTGCTCAACCGGTTCGGCGACAACATCGTCGTCTTCGACTACATCAATCCGCAGGTGGCCATGCAGATCTTCGAGCTGCAGCTGCGCAACGTCGTCACCAAGGTGCGCGCCGAACTGGGCGTCCGGCTGGAGCTGGCGCCCGCCGTGCACGCGAACCTGGCCCGGCTGTGTTCCTCGGATCAGGACAACGGCGGCCGCGGCGTCGGCAACCTGCTGGAAAGCAATCTGGTGAACCCGCTCGCCAGGAAGCTGTTCGACGACAACGCCGGACGGGGCGATCTGGTCGAGGTTCTCGAACTGCACCCCGGTGACAAGGACGAAGGGCCCAGCCTGACCGCACGGATCACCCCGGGCGGTGCCTGATGAGCCGGGTCTGCTCGGTGGACAGCTCGGAAGTGTTCGACGACGACAAGTCCCTGTGCCCCCAGCACATGTGTCCCCTCGTGGAGGCCGCCGACCGCGAACCGCCGGCGTCGGGACCGCCTCCCGCAGGGGAGCCCGATCGCGCGGGTGGGCCTGCCCCGGCCACCGGCAGGCGAACGGCGTGGAGCCCCGACCGCTGCTGGCACTGCAACCAAGAGGCAGCCGCCGGCAACACCCGGTGCACGAGGATGTCCTGCGGTCGCTCGCTGACCCCACCCGCACTGCACATCCGGTTCGCCGGCGGAGAGATCGAGCTCAGCGAAGGGGACCGGGTACAGCTGGGCAGGCTGGGCGAGTACCAGCGCGTGTTCCAGGAGTACCCGAACGTCTCGCGCGCCCATGCGGTCGTGTGGGTCGCCTCGGACGGGACGGCGTGGGTCGAGCCGCTCACCACCCCGAACGGGACCTTCCTCAACGACGTCGAGATCCAGCCCGCCCTGAACAGGCGATTGGCGTCCGGCGACCGGATCCGGCTCGCCCGCAGCGCCGAGGGCTCGGTCATCCTCTACGAACGCCCGCCCAGGGAGAACCAGCAGTGACCCAGCCGCCGCAGAACCCGCCACCGGTGTTGGCGTCGCGCCGCCGCCGGCCGCCCGCACCCCCCGAACCGCGGTTGCCGCGCCCGATCGTGGAACCGCGTACCTCGGCGGCGGAGCTCATCGCCGAAGCACGCGAGCGAGGCGAAGCCGACGCGCGCAACCACGTGCGCGACGGGTGGTCGTTCACCGATCCGTTCACGCCCGCTCAGGACGCCGAAGCAGGCCACGAAGACTACGTCGAGGTCCTGCGTCACCGTTGCTCAGCCGCGATCGCCTCGGCACGGGAACGGCACCTTGCGGTATTGGAAGGGACCAGGACAGTGCGCAGACGGCGGGAACGCGCGGCGCAGGAGATGGCGGACGCGCAGCGGATGATGAGCCGGCTGGCGGGACGCGAAGCCTGGCTCCGGGAACCCGACCTCGACCGGCCGCCGAGCGCCGAGGACCCGGGGCCCGCGGACCCCGCGGCGGAGGTGGCCGAGGACGACCCGGTGTGGGAAGGCGAAACCACCGCTCTCGGGCTCCGCTGGCGAATACTGATCCTGGCCGGGCTGGTCGCCACCCTCAGCCCGTTGCACTACCTCGTCTTCCACCACTTCCTCGACGGTGTGCTGCCCGGGGCGGCGAGCTGGGCGCTGGGGATCTCGTCGGCCGTGCTCATGGTGCTCGGACCGCACGTCACCGCGTTCATGCTCCGTTCGTCCCGCGCCACCGGCAGCGATCGCGCACTCCGGCCGGCGGCTGCGGTGCTGACCATCGCCTGGGCCACCATGGCGGCGCTGCTGGGCATGGTCGCGGCGGCCGTCGTAGGCGTCGACCATGTACGGCTGGCTTCGCTCGACATCACCGGAACGACGCTGGTGGCGATGCTGATCGCCGGGTTGCTCGTCGCCGGGTCCGTCTCGTTCATGATCGGCCTGGCCCGCCGGCACCCGTTCCAGGAGGCTTACGCGGAGAGCCGGCGCCGGTGCGAGGAGGCGGATGCGGAGTTGCAGGCGCTGATCCTGCAGCTCGACCCCGGCTTCGCGGACTTCGACGTGGTGGTGCCGGAGAACGGCGACCGCCAGCCGGAGACCCTGATCGAAGCCATCCAAGCCGCCTACCGCGCGGCGGAACACGCGTACTTCGACTCCTTGTCGGCCACGATGGGCGACGCGAGCTTCACCGAAGCCGTCGAACACCGGCTGACCCTGGCACGCCGGGAGGACACCCCGTGAACGCGAGATTGCGGATCAGCCGGACCCACTACCCCGTGCACGCCCTGGGTCCGGGAGAGCGGCTTGCCGTGTGGGTGCAGGGCTGCACCCTCTCCTGCAAGGGGTGCATGTCGCGGGACACCTGGCCGGCCGACGGCGGTGAGGACGTGCCGATCGCCGAGCTGACCGCGCTGTGGCGGTCCGCGGTCGATCGTGGTGCCGAAGGGTTGACGATCAGCGGCGGCGAACCGTTGCAGCAGGCGGACGGCCTGGCCGCCTTCCTGACCGCCGCGGACGAGGTGCGCCGCGACGCCGGCCGGGAGCTCGACTTCCTGCTCTACACCGGTTATGACGAGGGCGAGCTGGACGAGACCCGGTGGGCCGCGGCCGGCCAGGCCGACGTCGTGGTCTTCGGCCGGTACGACGTCACCCGGCCGACCGAGCTGGTGTGGCGGGGATCGGCGAACCAGCGGATGGTCCCCCGGACCGATCTGGGCAGGCGCCGCTACGCCGGCTTCGTCGACCACGCACCCGACCACGGACCGCTCCAGCTGGAGGTCCGGAACGGCGATCCCTGGATCATCGGCACGCCCCGCCCGGGCGTGCTGCGTAACCTCGACCGGTCGCTCAAGGGACTCGGGCTGCAGGTCACCGACGCCACCTGGCGACCCTGACCGGTCCAGTTCCGGTGTCGCACCGGTCTATCCCGAGCGCCCGAGGTGGCTCACCCGCCGCACGGGTGGGTACTTGTCGTCAAAGCGTTCCCGCTCCATCGAATTCGCCGGGACCGGCTCCTAGCTTCGGTTGCACCGAAGCAGTTTTGACCCACAGGAGCCTTTCCCATGGCCGAGAACGACTTCGTCCGCACGGTCCCCGAGCACGTCCGGCAGCTGGCGAGCCGGGGCGAGCTGGCCGACCACGCGGCCGCTGCCCACGGCGATGCCCGCCGGAGCCTGCGGGCATCCGTGTTCGAGATCGCCCAGCCCGTCGTGTTCCGCAGCCTCACCAGGAAGCTCGAGCTCAACCGCGGCCACTACCGCTGTGCCACCGCGGTCCAGCAGCTCGACGACCCGTGCCTGGACCGGTTCCACGACGACATGGAAGCCGTCGTCGACGATGTGCTCCGCAACGCCCGGATCCCGATCACCTCCCTGGAGGGCTGGATCCGCCGACGTCTCGTCCCCGCCACGGTCGACGGCTACCGGCGCCGGCGCAGCGAACGCGGGGCCCTCCAGCGGCCGCGGGTGCCCCGCTGGCTGGCCACGGAGCTGGGCGGCGACCCCGTTCTGCTGGCACTCGCCGTCGACATCCTGGACTTCGTCGGCACCGACTCGGTGCCGAGCGCCGGTATCTGGCCCGTGGACCACTGGGCCGAGAGCCGGGTGACCCGCGGTGCGCCGCCGTCGACGGCCCGCCGGGCCGTCGAACGCGAGATTGCCCTTGTGCTGTCGGCAATGCGCCGCCGGCCACGGTGGTACGAGGACTACGTGGAACGGCCGCTGGGCCGCAAACGGCCGCCTTCCGTACCGGTGCCGCGCTTCGCGCCGGAGGAGGGTATCGAACCGGCCTTCCGCCAGGAGGAACCTGACGCACGACTGGAGCGGGCCGTGGTCGCGGTCGCGGCGATCGAAGGCCGGATCGCCCGCGGGGAACCGCCGGAAGCCGTGGTCGCGGACGTGGTGTCGGCCGTGTTCGACGACGAGCCGTGGTCCGCCGATCCTGCGGCGGTCGACCGCATCCTGGCCGCACTGGTCGCGTCGTGAAGCGCTGCCCGTGGTCCGTCAAAAGGGAGCAGAGCAGGACCAAGGGAGGCCACAGTGACCAACGGAGCGAGTGACTCGGCGAGCCGGGAAACCGTCCGGCGCTGCCGGGCCGTCCTGGACGCCATGGCAGCAGGCGCACCGGAGCCGGCCGACCTGGCCCGCTTCCGGACCGATCTGGGCACCCTGCCCGCCGGAGATCCCCGGCGGAGCGAACTCGCGGCCACGATGATCACCCTGCTGACCGATGGGGGTGGGGCGCCCCCGACGAAAGTCATGGCCGACCTCGGGCCACTGTTGGACATGGTGGACAGTGCGCCACCGCATTTGCTCGCGTGGCCGCAGGCGCAGGCGTCGGCCCGCGCCTTCCAGCTGGCACTCGACACCCAGGAACGGCGGATCACCGCCGCCGCGGCCGGCGCCGAGCTGGACGAGCTCGCGGCCCGGCACGGCGATTTCCGCCCCACGCTGAACGCCATCGAAACCGCGCGCAAGGGGATCAAACTCGACATCGCTTTCCAGCGCGGTGACGACAGCAGCAAGCACGGCCTCATCGACCAGATGGGGCGGATGCTCGACCGCATCGGTGACGTACCACAAGCCGGCCCCTTGCGGGACATACAAGCCGCGGTGCACGAACTCCTCGACGCACACGAGAACAGCAACTGGGACGCGGTGCCGAGCCTGCTCGCCCGGCTGCGTCGCTCCTCGGAGGCGGCGGGTTTGGACCCGGCCGGGTTCGCGATGCCGCCCGAGGGTGAAGCGATGCTCAAGCTCCTGTCCGACTCGGAGTCCGGATCGGACTCCGAGTCGGAGCAGCTCACCACCGAGGAGATCCTCCGGCGACACGTCCGTGACGGCAGCGGGCCGGCCGGCAAGATCACTGCCGCATCGATTCTGATGCGTGGGTGGCGGGAAACCGACCCGAAACCCATCGAGCTCGCCATCGAGCTGCTGCGGGAGGCCGCCGCCGAACCCGGTCCCATGCGGGACGTCGCGCGCCACGGGATCGCCGTCTACCTGATGCGGCGGGCGGAAGTCCTAGGAACGCTCGAGGGTCTCGACGAGGCACAGGAAGTACTCGAGGACCTTATCCGGGACCTGCGCGACGACCGCGGTGGTTCGGCGAGCCCGCTGTGGTCGGACGTCCACGAGCTGCTCGGGCACATCAAGCGGCGGGTGGGTGACCAGGAAGGGGCCGGCCATGTGAGCTTCGAAGCCATGTACCGATTCGCACACAAGGCCTTGATGGAATCGGATCCGGCGATCGCGCGGGAGGGCTTGCGCGAAGCCGCCGCGCTCGGCATGCAGATCGCACGGCACCGAGTGCAAGTCGGCGACCTCAGGGGGGCACTCGACGCGCTGGACGCCGGTCGCGGCCTGATGCTGTTCGCCGAGGTGGAAATGCTCGACCTTGTGCCCAGGCTGCGAGTGGCCGGACGCGACGACCTGGTCCTCCGGTGGGAGGAGGAGGGCCCGGCGTCTCCGGGCCTGCGCACCGAGGCCATCGATGTGCTGGTGAACGCCGCGGGCGGCGTCGACAAGCTGCTCAAGAAATCGTCTCCGGCGGACATCCGCGCCGCCTTGCGCACCGTCGACGCTGACGCCCTGGTCTACCTCGTGCCCACCGACCAGCAGCAACCTGGCCTGGCGTTGGTGGTACCCCGCGAAGGGCAGATGGCCTACCTGCCACTGTCCTACCTCGACGTGAAGCAGGGCGCCGGGGCCGGGGACTACCTGAGTGCGCTGTCACGCCTGTCCCGCGAGCTGTCTCCCGTCGCTCAAGCGCCCTTCACCGATCGCCTGGACAACCTCTGCGACTGGGCCTGGCGGGTGGCCATCGGTCCTCTTTTGGAGCGCTACTTCGCACGGGATGCCGCGAAGCGCGGCCGGGTGCCGCGCATCGTGCTCGTCCCGATGGCTGAGCTGGCGGCCATTCCCTGGCAAGCCGCCCGTAACCGCGAAGGCACGTATGCCTTGGAGCTGGCAGCCTTCTCCTTGGCGGTGTCGGCGCGCGAGTTCTGCGCGAACGCCGCGCGGCCTCCGATCCGGCTGACGTCGACCGGCCTCGTCGTCGGTGACCCGGACACCGCCGGGTCCGCGCGCGACCTGCCCGCCGCGCGGCTCGAAGCGTTCGAAATCCACAAGGCCTTCCTGCGCGCGGCCAAGTACGTGGGACGCCGTCCGAGCGGAACCGTGAGCCCGTCCGGGCCGGGTACCGCCGCTCAGGTGCGATCGTGGTTGGCGGCCGACGCCCCCCACGCGGGTGCGGTGCTGCACCTCGCCTGCCACGGCCAGTTCAGCTCCGAAAAGCGAGCCGCGAAGGCGAGCCTGGTACTGGCACCCGATTCGGCGGGCGCACCGGGCGGGCTGGGCGCGGACGAAATCGTGCGGCTGCTGCACAGCACGCCGAACCGGCAGATCGGTCTCGTCGTGATGGCGGCTTGCCACACCGGGCGCTCCATCCACGGGTACGACGAGGCGTACAGCCTCGGCACTGCCTTCCTGGCCGGCGGCGTCCGCACGGTGCTTTCCACGCAGTGGGCGGTTCCGGACGATGCCACCTCGATGCTCATGTACCTGTTCCACCATTACCTCCGCGCGGAAAAACTGCCTCCGTGGCAGGCGTTGCGGGCCGCCCAGCTCTGCCTGATCCGGCCGGACACCCCCATGCCCGAGACCATGCCCGCCCACCTGCGTGAGCTCGCCGCTGACCGCGAACACACGGGTGTCGTCGGCTGGGCCGGGTTCGTCCACGCCGGCCACTGACCGATCTCCCGATCAGAGAAAGAGACCCGGATGTCCCAAAGCACCGAAAGCATCGACGAGCTGCGTGCGCGGCTGGCCGGCCTCGAAGGCCCCGCGAGGGTGGAGCCGCTCAGCAACCTGGCGCAGAAGCTGTTCCAGCGGGTGGCGAGCACGCCACTGGATTCCCCCTCGGCGCGGGCCGACCTCGGCGAGGCGATCCGGTGCGCCGAAGAGGTCTACCGCCACCATCAGCCCGGGGATCCGCTACGACCGCAGACCGCCGCCTTTCTCGGCTACATGCTGGGCTTTCGCGACCTCCAAATCCAGGGTGCCACCACCCGGTCGCAGGCCATCTCGCTGCTCGAAGAGGCGATCGCGGACGGGCAGTTCCCGGTCTCTTACCTGGCGACAATCCGCGTGGTGCTCGCGATGCTGCTGATCAACCACTCCCAGAACCGGCTGACGAGCATGGTCTCGCTCTCCCCGATCGACATGATGGCGGGGCGGCGTTCGCCCGCTGCCACGCCGGACATCGATCGCGCCGAAGAGCTCCTGCGGACCGTGCGAGCGACCACCGGGGTGTCGACCGACGTGTCGGACATGGCCGACTTGATGCTGCAGATGTGCGAGCTGATGAAGATGATGCTCGGTCTGGGCACCAAGCCCATCGACATGTCGGCGCTGGGCAGCATGTTCGGTCGCTTCACCGACCTGCAGAACCGGTTTCAGGCCGGCGGCACCGGCATCTTCGGGATCATGCGGAACGCGCTGGAGCCGGGGGCCGGTGTCCTCGACGTGCCGCCCGAAGAGTATCCGGTGCTCATCATGGAGGACAGTGACCAAGAGACCGACGCACCGGGTGAGCCGAGCCCGGCTGCCGCGAAACCCGGACCTGCACGAAACGACCTGCTCCGATCCCTGCTGGAACTGCTGGCCCTCGGCCAGGACAGCCGAAGCGCCTGGGCCGCGACGGCCCGGCTGCTGCTGCCCGACTCGGAAGTGCCCGGGGTGGAGACCATCGACGAGGCTGTCGCCTTGGCCAGTGAAGTGGTGGAAAGCGACGAAGTCACCCTCTCCGGAGAAGACATCGCGCTGGCGCAGTTCGTCTACGCCGCGACCTTGTGCTTGCGGCAGCGCACGGACCCCGACGGCGACAGCACCGACTGCGTGCTCGGTGCCGAGGCGCTGCTGTCCGCCGTGCGTGCGCTCCCGGCCGACCACCCCGAAGTGCCGGTTGTCCTGCGCTCGCTGGGCGCGTTCCTCACGGGCGAGCGGCCATTGGCCGCGCTGGACGCCGTCGCCGCCGGGTTCACCGGGCGCTTCGATGCTGTGCTGGCCGGAGAAAGCCTTCCCGCGGAGCTCAAAGGCGAGCTCCACGCGCTGCGCTGCGCGTGCCGGGCGGCCTTCGCCGGGGCCCAGCTGCGCAAGGCGGTCGAGGAGCTGCCGGGCAGCTATCCCTGGCCGGTGTCCCTCAAAGCGGCGGCCTCGCCGCCCGCCTGAGCGCAGCCGATGAACGGGTTCTTCGGCCGGGCCGCCGAACTCCGTCAGCTCGAGGAGCTGCTGGCTGCCGCGGCGAAGGGCAGTCCCTCGGCCGTGGTGCTCGACGGCGAAGCCGGCTCCGGCAAGACGAGGCTGCTGCAGGAATTCGCCCGCATCGCCCGGGAGTCCGGTGCGTTCGTGCTGTCCGGCGGCTGCCTGGAGCTGGCCGGCGACGGTATTCCGTACGGGCCGCTCACCGAGGCGCTGCGCCACCTGGTCCGCACGCAAGGCAAGTCCCGCGCCCGCGAGCTGGCCGGACCGGCCTGGTCGGAGCTGGCGGACCTGATCTCCGACTTCACCACCGGGCCGGGGCCGGCGCCCGGGTACGGAGCCCAGACCCGGGTGTTCGGCGCGGTCGCCCGGCTCCTCGACCACCTCGGTGACCGGCAACCGCTGGTGCTGGTGTTCGAGGACGTGCACTGGGCCGACACCGCCACCCTGGACTTGATCGCCTACCTGGTGCTGACCCAGACCGACGAGCGGCTCATGCTCGTGTGCAGCTACCGGTCCGGGCTCCGCACCGGGCATCCACTGCGGGTCCGGCTGACGGAGCCCGAGTTCGTCAGGCGGACGCGCAGGCTGACGTTGCCGCCGTTCAGCCGTCAGGAACTGCGGTCCTTCGTCGCCGCGCTGACCGGGGAGGACGTCAGCCCCGAGCTGGCGGACCGGTATTTCGCGCTGTCCGAGGGCAATCCGTACTTCACCGAGCAGCTCGTCGCCGAGTCCGGTGCCGGCAGCACCCGGATCCCGCCCTCCCTGGACAACCTCATGCGCGAACGCCTCGCTCGGCTCGGTCCCGATGCGAGCGAGCTCACCAAGCTGGCGGCGGTGGCGGGCCGCCGAGTCGGGGACGCACTGCTGGCCCGGGTCGCCGAGCTCGAGGACCGGACGCTCGACGCCGCGCTGACCGAGTGCCTCGGACAACGCGTCCTCGTCGAGGACCAGGACGACGGCTCGTACCGGTTCCAGCACGCCCTGCTCCGCGAGGCCGCCTACGCGATGGTTCTCACCCGGGAACGCAGGCGACTGCACGCCCGGTTCGCCGAGGCGCTGGCCGCCGAAGCGCCGGCAAACCCGCGCTTGCTGCCCGAGCTCGCCTACCACTGGTTCGCCGCCGACGACATCCCGCGCGCCCTGCACGCCTCGGTCGGCGCCGGCGACCTGGCCATGCGGCTGCGTGCGTTCACGGAAGCCGAGACGCAGTACGCTCGCGCGCTCGACCTGTGGCCACGGTTGCCCGACGCGGAACAGGTGGCGGCCACGACCCGGGTCCAAGTGCTGGAAGTCGCGGCGAACGCCGCCCGGTGGGCCGGGCATCTCCAACGGAGCGTGAGCTGGGCCCGCTTGGCGGTGGAGGCGGCGGCCGGCACGGGTCCCGTCCGGCTCGGGGGCTTGCACGAGCGCTTGAGCAGCTATCTATGGGAGGCGGGATACGACGAGGAGTCGCTGGCCGAGCTCCGCTCCGCCGACCATCTGCTCGCCGAGGTCCGGCCGAGCGCGGCCGGCTCTCGGGTCCGTTCGGCGCTCGCCACGGCGGCGGTGAAGTCCGGCCGGTATTCGGAAGCGCTCGAACTCGCCTGGCAGGCGGAGGCGGAAGCGGAAGCAGCGTCGGCGGTCCCGGAGACCGGACGCGCCCGCAACAGCCGCGGACTTGCGCTGTCCGGTCTCGGCAAGCACACCGAGGCCGTCACGGCCGTGGAGGCCGCACTGAAGATTGCCGAAGCGGAGGACCAGCTGGAGGACCAGCTGCGGGCGTGCGGCAACCTCGGTGTCTGCCTGGAGCGCGCGGGCCGGCTCACGGAAGCGGCCCGGCTGTTCCAGGCGGGTTTGGCGAAGACGCGGGAGTTCGGACTGCTCGACTCCCGGCAGGCGGCACTGCTCGCGAACAACGCTTGCGCCACCTTGTTCCAGATCGGCGAATGGGAAGAGGCCACGCTCCTCGCCGAGGAGGTGCTGCGCTACCACCCGGCGCGGGAAACCACCTTCCAGCGGCTCACCAAGGCGGAGGTCGACCTGGCCACCGGCCGGTTCGACGAGGCCGAGCGGTTGTTGCGGAGCATCCGCAACCTACCCAGCACGCAGCCGCGCTTCCTGAGCCCGGTCTACCGTTGCTTCGCCGAACTCGCCGCTGCCCGCGGCGACCTGGAAAACGCACTGTCGAGCGTGCGGCACGGCATCGAAGTGGTCGCCGCCGGTGAAGATGTCCTGCTCCTCTTGCAGTTGTGTGCTTACGGTCTGCGGCTGGTCGCCGACTGGCCACCACCTGGCCCACCGCTGGAATTCCGGGCCCTCGCCGACGACATGGCCGCCAGGGCAACCACCGGCGACGATCCCGAGACCCGCGTGTTCGCGGCGCTCTGCGCGGCTGAACGGGCCCGTGCCTCGGGCGAGGACACCTTCACGATGTGGAGTCGCCTCGCGGATTCGTGGGCCGCGTTGAACCGGCCGTATCCCGAAGCCTATGCCCTGGCCCGAGCCGCGGACGCGGCAGCTCGGGCCCTCGACCGACCGGCCGCGACCGAAGCGGCGTCCCGTGCCGCGCACATCGCGGAGCGGCTCGGGGCCGAGCCACTGGCCGGGGTGATCAAGCGGATCAGGCGGACGCACCGGCTTTCGAGCGAGCGTCCCGCGCGACCGAAGCGGCCGTTCGGGATATCGGATCGCGAGCTGGAAGTACTGACGCTCGTCTCCCGCGGCCTGACCAACAGCCAGATCGCCGGCCGGCTGCACGTGGCGACGTCCACTGTGGCCAACCAGCGGGCATCGGCGATGCGCAAACTCAACGCCAAGAACGGCCCCGACGCGGTGCGGATCGCCCGCGAAGGGGGGCTCTTGGCGGACTGACGGTGTGCGGCAACCGGCTCGGGAACGGCCCGAGCCGGTTCGGCACACCCGGACCCAGGAGGACAGATGGTACGCAGGGCACTGCTGATCGGCTCGGCCACCCAGGGCTTGCGTGGTCCCGGCAACGACATCGCCGCCATGGCGGACGTATTGGCGCGCCGAGGTTTCCAGCCCGTGGTGTGCGACGGGGAGAACGCCAGCCGGGCCGGCATCCTCGACGCCTACGAGCGGCTGATCAGCCAGTCACGTCCGGACGACGCCGCCGTCGTCTACTACAGCGGGCACGGGACTTACGCGAAGGACCCGGCCCTGGCCGACGGCATGCCCGGACCCGGAGTGGTCCAATTCATCGTCCCGACCGATTACGAGCAGTCGGAAGAGGATGATTTCCGCGGTATCGCCAACGTGGAACTGTCTTTTCTGCTCAGCAGGCTCACCGAACGCACGCGCAACTGCGCGGTCATCCTCGACTGCTGCCACTCGGGAACCATGTCCCGCGATCTCGGTACCGGCGCTGTGGCCCGGGTCTGGCCCCGCGCCGTACCGGACTACCTGGCCCGGGCGCACCTGGATTCACTGCATCGCCACGGCATCGACTTCTCGCGGCTGGATGCGGCAGGCAACCCGGACGCCGTCCGGATCGTGGCGTGCGCGCCGGACCAGAAGGCGCACGAGGCCCACAACTCCGATGGCTTGATCATGGGGTACTTCACCGACGCGCTCACGCGGGTACTCGGTGCGCTCGGCCCGGACGCCGGGCGGTACTCCTGGGCGACCGTGGTCGACCGAGTCCGCCAGCTGGTCCTGGAACGGTGCGGCGTGCAACGGCCGGAGGCCGAGGGCCCGGCCGAACGGGAGTTGTTCGGCACCGAACCGGTGGAGCAGGTCGCCTACCTGCCCGCATCCCGGCAGCGCCGATGGATCCGGATAGCCGGCGCCCGGTTGCTCGGCTACGGAGAGGGGGACGAGTTCGCGATCCACCACGAAGACGACCTGCTCGGTGCCGTCGTGGTCGACTGGACCGACGGGCATTCGGCGTTCGGCGAGCTGCGAGGACCGGAACCCGGCATCGAGCTCGCTGTCGGTGCCCGCGCGCAGGTCGTCGCGACAGCCGTGCCGGCTCTCCCCGTCTTTCTCGGAACCGGCTCGAGCTCTCTGGTGAAACACGTCGAAGAGGACCCGGCTCTGCGGGCGGCGGCTGCGGAAGAGACCGGATCGGTGCAGGTCCTGCCGGCTCCCGGTGGCTCAGCCCTCCACGACGCCATCGGTCCGCTGAGTCACCCCAAGCCCGTCGAGCACCTGCTGGGGGACCTCAAGCGGATAGCGCGGGCGCGCGCGGTACTGAGGTTGTCCGAGGACCCGGGGATGGCACTGCCCGCCCAGGTGCGTCTCGAGCTGGCTCGGGTCGTCGACGGGGTTCCGCAGCCGCTGCCCACCAGTGGCGCGGTGCTCCACCCCGGCCAGGCCGTCTGTGTCGTGGTGCACAACGATGGTCAACAATCCCTGTACGTGTCGCTGCTGGACGTGGGGATCTCCGCGCAGGTCACCTTGCTGAACCCGGCGCACCCCAGCGGCGTCGCCATCGCTCCGGGCAAGAAGTACATCTTCGGAGGCGACGACGTCACCGGGGCGCTGCCCGGCCTGGAACTGGGCTGGCCGCCGTCGGTGCCCCGGGACAATCCTCGCCGGGAAACCATCGTCGTGCTGATCAGCGAAGACCGCGCCGACGCGGTTCTCCTGCAGCAGGGCGGGGTCCGCACCGGCTCGACGCCGAACCGGCTGGAACAGCAGCTCCGGCGATTGGGCGCCCACGACAGCAGAGAACTCATCACGCCGGCGCTGACGCGTGCGATGCGTTTCGCCGTCCGGACGATCGATTTCGAGGTCGTGCCGGCTCCGGCGCCCGGCGCGGAACGGGCCGTGTTCGAAGTCGACGATCGTCCGGCTCCCGTGGCGCCCTCGAGCGAAGCCGCGGTGCCGTCCACGGTGGTCGTGCGTTTGCCCGCCTTGGTCGTCCACCACAACCGCACGTTCCGCAGCCGGGATTTCCGGCTCGACACCCTGGTTCTCACGACCGCCGCCGACGGGCACACCAGCCACCACGTCCACACCGCGCGGTTCAGCGGCGCGGTCGACGGCACCCGGCTCGCCGTCGAAGGCAACCCGCTGTTCCGCGGGGAAGTCCGCGAACGGCTCGACGTTGCCATGTGGGTGTCCCCGGCCCCGGAGGTCGACGCGGACCTCTCGGCGGTGAGCGGGAAGTCGGCCGCAGAGCTCATCGACTCCGTCGAAGCCTTGCTCTCGGCGTCGTCGAGCCGGGTCGTCGGCCTGTACCGGGCCGGGTTCCTGGCCGGCGAGCGGTTCGGCACAACACGACCGGCGGCCGAGACCAGGGTCCGGACGGCGGACTTCACCTTCGACCTCACCATCGAACGGGAAGCCGGTCGCGATCCGTCATTCCTTGGATGACAACCCACGAAAGGACAAGTCGATGGAGACCAAGCGGATCAGGCTCGGAGACCAGGTGTGGAAGGTGAGCGCGGCCGAGGTGGCCTCGGTCGCGGCCACCGTCGAGGCGGCCATGGCCGAGGGCAAGGTCGTCAAGCTCACCCTGCTCACCGGCGACGGCGCCCCGGCCACGGTCCTCTTCAACGGACAGGTCGCCGAGCTCGCCGTCATCGATGACGGGGCGGTTCCCAGGCCGACCGAGATCTCCGGTTCCCGGAGCTGACGCGTCGGCGTCCCCATGCCCGAAGACACCGGCTGGCGCACGCACCTGCGGTCGAAGGTGCGAGAAGAGCTCGTCAAGATCCTGGGTGAAGTGGCGTGGCAGCCCGAGTTCGCCACCGAGATCGCCGAGGAACGCCTCGACGTGCGCCGGCTGGTCCGGGAACTCTCCACCGATCCGAGGTTGATGGACCGTTCCGTGCTGGCGTACGAACCGGTACTCGAGGCGGAGAAGGCCATGTCCTCACTGGCCGGGCAGCGACCTCCGCTTCGGGTCCGGGGATGGCGACCGAACCGGCGCAACGTCGGCGCGGTGGTCGTCGGGCTGGCCGTTCCGATCGCGTCGGCCTGGATGATGGGCAAGTTCTCCTTCTTCAACGGGACGATTGCGTCGCTGCTCCCGTTGGCCCTCATCGGGGCGTCGTTCGCTGCGCTCGGCTTCCTTGTGCGCAACGGTCTGCCCGAGTGTGTCTGGGAGCGGCTGACCTGGGAAGCCAGACGATTGCGAGCCTGGGCCGCCCGGAAGGGCGAGCAGCTCGACTGGCGGCAGGCGGTTCGCGACGAAGTGGTGACGCCCTATGTCCGCGAATGGATCAACGGTGCGAAGGAGCCCACCTTCGACACCGTTCTGACATTGCGGGACGGTTCCGCTCTCCTCTCACAAACCCGGGACAGCCCGCTGGTGCAGACCAGGTCGATCGAGGCGTTCCGGCGGGAGTTGTCCCGTCCCGATCCGGGTGCTGTCGGCATCGCGGGGCCTCGAGGGGTCGGCAAGACGACCTTGCTCGAACGCACCCTCGACAATGCCTTCACCGCCGCCGACCAACCACCGTTCCTCACCGTCGTGGCGAGCGCGCCGGCGCGGTACGACCCCCGGGAGTTCATTCTCCACCTGTACGCCGTCACCTGCCGGGCCGTTCTCCGCACCGCGGGCCCCGACGAAAGAGTTCCGGCCGAAAGCGAAGACGAGCTTGTCTGGCGACGGCTCCAGCGAAGGGCGAGGACTGTGGCCCGGCTGCAGCGGGTCTGCCGAGTCGCGGTGGTCAGCGCGCTCGTATGGATCATCGCCGGTGTGATCACGTTTTTTGCACTCGACCTCGTCGACGTGAGCCGAAGCGTCAGCGTCGCAAGAGTCAACGCGATGATCGACGGACTCATCAGCGAGCCGTTCGACTACCTTTCTCCGTGGCACTGGGATCTGGCGCTGCAGATCCTGGCGACGCTCATGTTCGGGTACGCCCTCGGCCGCCCGGTTTGGCTGATCATCCGCTACATCGTCGACGGCTGCTGGGCACTGCTCTTCGGCGAATGGCGTCGCCGCGTTCGCCGCTACTACAGCCTCGACCACAAAGCCCTGTGCACCCTGGCCCGCCACGACCTGCGTCAGGTGCGATTCCTCCAGACCCGCACCGAGGGGTGGTCGGGAAAGTTGAGCACCGGCGGTGTGTTCGAAATGGGCCTGACCAGGACCATTGCCCGTGCCGAACGCCCCCTGACCCATCCCGAAATCGTCGACGACTACCGAAGGCTGCTCGAACGGGTCGTTTCCGTCCTCACCCCGGACGACATCAGCGGGGTGATCGTCGCCATCGACGAACTCGACAAGCTCGCCGACCCGGCGGAGGCGAGAGAGTTCATCGACGAGATCAAGGGAGTGTTCGGGGTCAGCCGGTGTTTGTTCCTCGTCTCCGTCTCCGAGGACGCGCTGACTTCGTTCCAGCGTCGCGGCATCCCGATCCGGGACGCGTTCGACAGTGCCTTCACCAACGTCATCCGCATCGATCCCTTCACCCTCGACGACGCCAGGGCCTGGTTGGCCAAACGGGCATTCGGCATTCCCGAGCCTTTCATCCACCTCTGTTACTGCTTGTCGGGCGGCTTGCCACGTGAACTACGGCGTGTCGCCGTCGCGATGTACGACCTGCACCGCGACCGCAAGGACGGAAGTGACCTCGCCACCATCGCCTCGTCTCTGGTGGTAGCCGATATCACCGCCAAGTGCCGAGCTTTCACCAGCGCGGCGGTTCAACTCGACGACGAAGCCGACCCGAGCGCTTTCCTCGCCGTCGTCACGACCCCGGCCTGCGATCAGGCCTCGTGGATGATCAGCCAATGCACGGCGGCGCTTCCGGATGGCCCCGGCAGTCCCCCGACCGGCCTTCACCGCCTCCGCTGGGAGGCGGCGAGCTACCTGTACTTCAGCGCGACCATCGTCGAGTTCTTCACCAACGAGCTACCACCCGAGACCATGCGCGCGGCCAAGACGAACGGCAGCATCACGGCGCTGGCGTCGGCCCGGCAGCAGATGTCCGTCGACCCCCGGGTGAGCTGGGAGTTGATCACCGGCTTCCGACGGCAATGGGGACTCGACACCGTTCAGGAACGCCCCGCAAGTCCCTAGGCCGAGGCAGGTGCCCTTCCGCGCACCCTGGTGGTCAGGCTCCCGCTGCCGGCCCCTCCGCCGCGACCAGCTCGACCTCGAAGCCCGCCTCGTTCTCCAGGTACGCCGCGTAGTGGGCGGGGCCGCCCGCGTGCGGGTACTTCTCCGCGAACAACGGCCGCCAGCCGTGGTTCGGTGCCCGGGACGACAGGTCGTCCACCTGTGCGCGGGTGTCCACGTGCAGTGCCAGGTGGTTCAGCCCCGGCCGCGTGCGCTCGTGCGCCTCTGCCGTCAGCGCCGGGGATGCCTCGGCCACCAGGTACGTCGCGCCGAGGCGCCAGCTGACACCGTCCGGCCAGCGTTGGAACTCGCGCCAGCCCAGCTCGCCCAGGAGCCAGCCCCAGCTGCGCTCGGCTTCGGCGAGGTCCGGCACCCACAGCTCGATGTGGTGCGGCCGCCCGCTCACCGCCGGCAGCGCGACCAGCACCCGGTGCAGGTCGCCGTAGTGGACGCCGCTGCCGACGTCGAGGAAGCCCAGGCGCGCAGCCACCTTCCGGCTCGCCTCGTTCCGCTCGTGGACCAGTGCCCACACCGCCGGGAGACCGAGCGTGCCGAGCCCGTGGTCCAGCAGCGCGCGGGCCGCCTCGGTGGCCAGGCCCTGCCCCGCGTGCGCGCTCGCGACGTAGTAGCCCAGCTCGGGCACCCCGCCCGGCAGCTCCCCCGACGGCCGCAGGTGCGCGACGCCGATCACCCGGCCGTCGCGCTCGATCACCCAGTGGCCCTGGCCGGCCGGGCCGTCGTAGGCCAGCCGGCGGTCGACCATCGCGCTCGCCGTCGCCGGGTCGGAGAAGTCCGCCGCGAAGTACCGGCTCATCTCCGGGTCGGCGAACACCTCCACCACGGCTTCGCGATCCGCCTCGGCCAGCGGCCGCAGCGTGAGCCGCGGTGTCGCCAGCAGGGTCATCCGGCGTGCGTGGCGAGCCAGCGCAAGGCCAGCGGGTAGCCGTCGACGCCGAGACCCGCGATGACCGCCGTGGCGATGTCCGAAAGGACGCTGTGGTGCCGGAACGCCTCCCGCTTGTGGACGTTCGAGATGTGCAGCTCGATCAGCGGCGCGGTCAGCTGCGCGGCGGCGTCGCGCACCGCGATCGAGTAGTGCGTCCACGCGCCCGCGTTGAGCACCACCGGGTTCCCGCCGTCGGCGGCCTCGTGCAGCCAGCCGACCAGCTCGCCCTCGAAGTCGGTCTGCCGGACCTCGACCTCGATCCCCAGCTCCTCGCCGCTCTTGACGCACAGCGCCGCGAGGTCGTCGTGCGTCGTCGAGCCGTAGACCGACGGCTCGCGCTTGCCGAGCCGGCCGAGGTTCGGGCCGTTGAAGACGAACACCTTCACAGCAGCACGCTCCCGCCGCTGCGGGACGGCTCCGACGCGATCGCCGAGTACGCGGCCGCGAGCAGCGCCGGGTCCGGCCCCTCGAGCCGGCCGGGCTTCGCGAGCGCGTCGAGGACGACGAACCGCAGCGCCCCGGAGCGGGTCTTCTTGTCGCCCTTCATGGTTTCCAGCAGCTGCGGCAGCGCGTCGGCGCCGTACGTCGTCGGCAGGCCGAGCAGCTTCAGCACCGAGGCGTGCCGCGCGGCCGTGGCGTCGTCGAGCCGCCCGGCCAGCCGCGCCAGCTCGGCGGCGAACACCAGGCCGACGCTGACCGCGGCGCCGTGCCGCCACCGGTACCGCTCGCGGCGCTCGATGGCGTGCCCGAGCGTGTGCCCGTAGTTGAGGATCTCCCGCAGGTCGGATTCGCGCAGGTCGGCGGCCACGACGTCCGCCTTGACCTGGATGGACCGGCGGACCAGCTCGGCCAGGACGTCACCCGCCGGGTCGAGCGCGGCGGCCGGATCGGCCTCGATCAGCTCCAGGATCCGCGGGTCGGCGATGAAGCCGGCCTTGACGACCTCGGCCATGCCGGCGACGAGTTCGTTCGGCGGCAGCGTCTCCAGCGTCGCGAGGTCGACGAACACCGCGCTCGGCTCGTGGAACACCCCGACCAGGTTCTTGCCCGCGTCGGTGTTGATGCCGGTCTTGCCGCCGACCGACGCGTCGACCATGCCGAGGAGCGTCGTCGGCACGTTGACCAGCCGGACGCCGCGCATCCACGTGCCCGCGACGAACCCGGCGAGATCGGTGACGGCACCGCCGCCGAGGCCGACCACGGCGCCGCGGCGGTCCAGCCCGATCCGGCCGAGCACCTCCCAGCAGAAGCCCGCGACGGTCAGCGCCTTGCCGTCCTCGGCGTCCGGGATTTCGACGCGGTGGGCGTCCAGACCCGCGGCGGCCAGCTCGTCGCGGATGGCCTCGGCCGTGGTGGTCAGCGTGGGCGGGTGGATCAGCGCGATCTTCGAAGCGCCGGCCAGGTGCTCGGTGAGGTCGCCGAGCAGGCCGCGCCCGACCACGACGTCGTAGGGCTGGGCGGTGGCGACCGGGATGCGCACCGGATCAGACACGAGGGAACTCACTCCTTGGCTTCGGCGGGAGCGGCGAGCTCCGCCACGAGGTGCGCGACGATCTCGGAGGGCGTCCGATCGTCGGTGACGATCTCGACGGTGGCGACCTCGCGGTAGACGGGCACTCGCTCGTCGAGCAGTTTCTTGAAGGTGGCGCGGGGGTTCACCCCGGCCAGCAGCGGCCGCGCGGAGGACAGCCCGGTGCGCTGCACCCCCGCCGCGAGGCCGACGTTGAGGAACACGACGGTGTGCTCGGCCAGCCGCGCCCGGGTGCCCGGGGTGAGCGGCGCACCGCCGCCCAGGGAGAGCACACCCTCGTGCTCGGCCAGCGCGGTGGCGACCGCTTCCTCTTCCAGCGCACGGAAAGCGGGCTCCCCGTCTTCCGCGAAGATGTCGGAGATGCTGCGCCCGGCGCGCGCGACGATGTCGTCATCGCTGTCCCGGAACGCGACGCCGAGCGCGACGGCCAGCAGCGGCCCGACCGTGCTCTTGCCCGAGCCCGGCGGCCCGACGACCACCGCGCGCGGACTCACCACCGCTCCTCGAGGGCCTTGAGGTACGCGTCGGCGTTGCGCTTGCTCTCGGCGAGCGAATCGCCGCCGAACTTCTCGAGCGCGGCGTCGGCGAGGACCAGCGCCACCACCGACTCGAGCACGACCCCGGCGCGGGGCACCGCGCAGACGTCCGAGCGCTGGTGGATGGCCACCGCCGGTTCGCCGGTCTTGACGTCCACTGTGGACAGTGCTTTCGGGACGGTCGAGATCGGCTTCATGGCCACCCGGACACGCAGCGGCTCGCCGTTGGTGATGCCGCCTTCCAAGCCGCCCGCGCGGTTGGACCGGCGGGTGACGCCGACCGGACCGGTGCCGCGGTCGATCTCGTCGTGGGCCTGGCTGCCCCAGCGACGGGCGGTGGTGAAGCCGTCACCGACCTCGACGCCCTTCATCGCCTGGACGCCCATCAGCGCGCCGGCCAGCCGCGCGTCGAGCCGGCGGTCCCAGTGGACGTGGGAGCCGAGGCCCGGCGGGAGGCCGTAGGCGAGCACCTCGATCACGCCTCCGACGGTGTCACCCGCCTTCCGGACGGCGTCGACCTCGGCGACCATCGCGTCGGTGCCCTCCTGGCTGAAGGCGCGCACTGGGCTCTCGTCGATGGCCGCCAGGTCCTCCGGCAGCGGGAGGGGACCCTCGGGCGCGTCGGCGCCGCCGATCGAGACGACGTGGCTGAGGATTTCGACGCCGAGCAACTGCTTGAGGAAGTTGCGCGCGACGGTGCCGAGCGCGGTCCGCGACGCCGTCTCGCGGGCGCTGGCGCGCTCGAGGACGGGACGGGCCTCCTCGAAGCCGTACTTCTGCATGCCGGGCAGGTCCGCGTGGCCGGGACGCGGGCGGGTGAGCGGTTCGTTGCGCGCGAGGCCTTCGAGGATCTGCGGGTCGACCGGGTCGGCCGCCATGACCTGCTCCCACTTGGGCCACTCGGCGTTCTCGATGTGGACCGCGACCGGGCCGCCCTGGGTGAGGCCGTGGCGGACGCCGCCGAGGAACTCGATGTGGTCGGTCTCGAAGCCCATCCGCGGGCTGCGGCCGAAGCCGAGACGGCGCCGGGCCAGCTGCTCGGTGACGTCGGCGGTGGTGACGGAGACGCCCGCGGGCATGCCTTCGAGCACGGCGGCCAGCGCGGGTCCGTGCGATTCACCTGCGGTGATCCAGCGCAACATGGGCTCAATCCTGTCACGGGCGCGGCGCGGGCCCGGAGATACCTCCGGTCATCCGCACCGGCGAAGAAGGCGAACGGCCGGAGAGCGGTGGCGGCGGTCACGCCGAGGACGGCCAGGACGGCGGCGCACGGCAGCAGGATCAGGGCCGGGGCGTGCTGCAGGGCGGCCGCGGTGGTGGTGGCGAAGATCGGAAAGGTCATGACTCCAGGCTGCTGCCGCGGGGTTGCGGACGGCAATCACCGGTTGTTGCGAACGGAGGATTCCGGACGCGTTCGGAGCGGATTCACTCCTGTGGGCGACTTCGGGCCGGGGATAGCGCACGTGCTTGGACGGCCGGCTCGCGTACCCGGAGAGTCGGCTCGCGTACCTGAAGGGTCGGCCCGCGTACCTGGAGGGTCGGATGGCGTATCGGGAAGGTCGGATGGCGTGATTGAAGACGGATCTCGCGTGATTGGGCGGGTATCTCGCGTGATTGGGCGGGCATCACTCGTGATTGGAGGGGCATCACCCGTGCCCGAGAGCGGGAACCGCGTGACTGGGGGCGGGAACCGCGTGACTGGGGGCGGGACTCGCGTGATGGGGAGCGGGAGTGGTGGGTGGCTCATCCGGGGCCCCCTGCGGCCCGGATGAGCCACCGGTCAGAGCGTCAGGCGGAGCAGGGGCTGGCCGGTCGCCAAGCGGATCTCCAGTGCCGCCAGGTCCGGCGTCCGCAGGGCCGTGCCGACCGACAGGCGGGCCGTGTTGTCCGGGAGGGCCTTCCAGGTGGCCAGTTCCGTCTCCGTCCCGGATCGCGAGATCGCCACCAGGAGGTACTCGCCGCCGCTGCGGCCGCCGGTGTAGCTGCACGACATGTCGACCTGGGTGCCCCAGTCGAACGCCGCCAGGCGGGCGTCCGCGCGGACCGGGAACTGCCCCAGGGCGGTCATCGCCACCGCAGGCGGCGGAGCGGGCACAGCAGGCGCCGAGGCCACCACGGCCAGCGCCACGCAGGCCGACACCGCCAGCGCGGCCGACGCGGACGTCACCGCGAGGCGGATCCGGCGGCCGCGCCGCACCCGGCGCAGCACCACCGGCAGCAGGTCCGGCGGGGGCGGCCCGGCGTCGGGCAGCGAGGCCGGCGTGTCCACCCTGGCCAGCAGCCCGGGCAGCCCCGCGAGCTCGCGGACCGACGACGCGCACCGGTCGCACGTGCGCAGGTGCTCCTCGAAGCGCTGCCGGTCCTCCGGGGCGAGCGCCCCCAGGACGTACGCGGCGTCGAACGTCGCGAACGGGTCTTCGCTCACTGGGTCACTCCCCTCTCTTCGAGCACCAGCCGGAGCGCGCGCAATGCGTAGTGCGTGCGCGACTTGACCGTCCCTTCGGCCACTCCCAGCTTCAGCGCCGCGTCTGCCACTGAATAGCCCTGGAAGTAACACAGCAGCAGCACCTCGCGGTGCCGTTCCGACAGCTCGGCCAGCGCCTCGGCGACCAGCCAGCCCTGCACCGCGCGGTCGGTGCCGTCGGCGACCACGCGGTCCGGCGGCCGGTCGGTCGGCACCTCCGACCGCGCGGACGCCGACCGCCAGCCGTCGATGGCGATCCGGCGGGCGACGGTGAACAGCCACGCGCGCGCCGAGCCCTGCGTCTGGTCCAGCACCGACGGCGACCGCCAGGCCCGCAGCAGCGTCTCCTGGACGACGTCCTCGGCCCGGATCCGGTCCCCCGACGTCAGGTGCAGGGCGTAGGACCACAACGCGGCCGCGTGCTCTTCGTGCAGCGCGCGCATGAGCGCCTCTTCGGCGACTTCTCCCACGAACTCAGGCCGCGACGCGGCGCCGGTCCTTCACGAACAGCAGCGCCAGCCCGCCCACGATGCAGACCGCCTCCGTGATGACGCCCCAGTACTCCGGCTGGCTGTTGAACTGGTCGTGGTTGCCGGCGAACCCGACCGTCGCGGCCAGCACGTACGCGCCGAGCGTCAGCGCCCCGAAGCCGAACGCACCCAGCGCGGGCAGCCAGTGCCGCCACGCCAGCACCGCGATCGCCAGCACCAGCCCGGCGATCGCGTCGAGCAGGAACAGCGGCCCGACGATGCCCGGGTAGTCCTCGGTCCACAGGAAGTAGTGCACTCCCGCCGAGCCCAGCAGCGCGGCCGCCACGACGATGCGCAGAACCCAACTCACCATGATCGTTCCTCCACTCCACACCCACTCCGCTACATACACGGAACAGGGGGCGATCCGGTTCACCGGGAATTGAACCGAACGGGGGGCCGTCCCGTTCATAAGGGCATGACAGCCGAACTGCACTCCCGCCGCACCGTCCTGTCCACCGGTGCCGCCGTCGCCGGTGCCGCCGTCGGCGCCGTCGCCCTCACCGCCTGCTCGTCGGAACCGAACGGCAAGTCGGGCACCGCGCAGGCCCCGATCGCCGCCGGGACACCGCTGGTCGCGCTCGCCGAAGTCCCGGTCGGGCAGGCCAAGGCGGCGAAGGCGCCGGACGGCTCCGACGTGATCGTGGCCCGGACGTCCGAGTCGGTCGCCGCCGCGTTCAGCGCGGTGTGCACGCACCAGGGCTGCACCGTCGCGCCGAAGGGGGCCGACCTGATCTGCCCGTGCCACGGTTCGGTGTTCAACGCCCTCACCGGCGAGGTCAAGCAGGGCCCGGCCAACAAGCCGCTGCCGTCGGTGCCGGTCAAGGTCGAAAACGGGAAGGTCGTCACCGGCTGACGAGCCGGACACGCGAACGGGCCCTGGTGGAGCGTCGTCCACCAGGGCCCGTTCGCGTCCGGGAGCGGGAAAGAGCGGCTCAGGCGTCCCAGGCGAACAGCCGGTCGCCGGCGGCGACGTCCCGCTCGGTGTCCAAACCGGACAAAACCTCCGCCGAGGCGTCCAGCGCGACGACCGGGACGATCGCCGAGTAGCCCGCCGCGGTCACCGCCTCCGGGTCCCAGCTGACGACCGGCTGCCCGGCGCGCACCTGCTCGCCCTTGACGACGTGCAGCGTGAAGCCCTCGCCCTTCTCCTTGACCGTGTCGATGCCCAGGTGGACCAGCACGGCCTTGCCGTCCTCGGTGGCGATGACGTAGGCGTGCGGGTGCAGGGTGGCCACCGTGCCGTCGACCGGCGCGACCGCGTCCGACCGGCCGCCGGAGGGCTGCACCGCGATGCCCGGGCCCACCATGGCCTGCGCGAACACCGGGTCGGGGACCTCGGTGATCGGCACCACGCGCCCGGCGACCGGGCTGAGGATGTCGAAGCTCACAGCAGGTCCTCGATGTCGCTGGCGATGGTGTCCGCCTCCGGCCCGACGATCACCTGCAGGGCCGTCGACCCCATCTTGACCACGCCCATCGCGCCGGCCTTCTTGAGCGCGCCCTCGTCGACGAGGCTCATGTCCTCGACTTCGCAGCGCAGCCGCGTGATGCAGCCTTCGACCTCGGTGAGATTGCCCGCGCCGCCGAGTGCCGCGAGGATCTTTTCCGGCCTGTCATCCGCCATCGCGGTCTCCTTGATCACTGTTTGTTCCCAACCTGACGCGAACCGCGTGTCCACCTGTACTACGCCGTTCGTCCGCTTGCACCCCGCCGCGGGCCACGAACGGATAACGGTGGTTGACACCCGTCCGCGCGGCGGAGCATCCTGCCCCATCAGATCATTGGTCTAGACCGGAACGTACCAATGTTCGGGGCCGGATGCGAGCACCGGCCCCCCGGTGCGAGAGAACGAGGAGGGTGACGCCGATGAGCGCGGCAGCGCACGTCCCGCCGCCCGACAAGGTTGTCAACGGGCCCACGCCCAAGCACGCCCAGCTGCGGGAAATCCTCCGCCGCACGGTGGAGCGCGAGCTCCCGCCGGGTGCGCCGATCCCGTCCGAACGCGAGCTGGCCCAGCGCTACGGCGTGTCGCGGCTCACGGTCCGGTCGGCGATCGGCAAGCTGGTCGAGGAGGGGCTGCTCGCCCGGGTCCGCGGCAAGGGCACGTTCACCGCCGCACGGCGGATGGAGCTGCAGCTCTACCTGATGTCGTTCACCGACGACATGCGGAGGCGGGGGCTGACCCCGACGACCGAGGTGGTCTCGGCGGCCACCGAGGTGCCGCCCACCGCCTCGGCACACGCCCTCGGCCTGGCCGAGGGCGCGTCCGCGCACCACCTGGTGCGCCTGCGCCACGCCGACGGCGTGCCACTGGCCGTCGAGCGCGGCTGGTACCACGCGGGCCGGGCTCCCGGCCTGCTCGGGCTCGACCTGACCCAGTCCATCTACGCGCAGCTGGCCGAGACGTACGGTGTGCGTCCCGACCAGGCGTGGCAGACGGTCTGGGCCGAAGGCGCGGACCGCGAGACCGCGCGGTTGCTCGGCATGCGTGCCGGCAGCCCGCTGCTCGTGTTCCGGCGGGTCTCCAGCGCCAACGGGGACCCCATCGAAGACATCACGTCCTGGTACCGGGGAGACCACTACCAGGTGACCATGCAGTTGGACCGGAACACCCCGGAACCCGGTCAACCACCCCACTATGGAGGATCCAGATGAGCTCCACCACCGCGGAGGGGGCGAAGAAGAGCGGCAGCGGTCTCGCCGGTCTTCAGCGCTTCGGCCGTAGCCTCATGCTCCCGATCGCCGTGCTCCCGGCGGCGGGCATCCTGCTCCGGCTCGGCCAGGACGACATGCTCGGCAAGGACGGCCTTGGCTGGAACAAGGTCGCTTCGGTGCTGGCCGCCGGTGGCGGCACGCTGTTCAACTGGCTGCCGCTGCTGTTCGCGGTCGGCATCGCCGTCGGCTTCGCCAAGAAGGGCGACGGCTCGACCGCCGTCGCGGCCGTCGTCGGCTTCTTCGTCTTCAGCGCCGTCGTCCAGGTGTTCGCACCGCTGAGCGACCTGCCCGGCTACAAGGCGGGCGCGACCGAACTCGCGCCGATCAAGTGGCCGTACTCGGTGCTCGCCGGTGTCGTGGTCGGCATCGTGGCGGCGCTGCTGTGGCAGAAGTACCACCGCATCAAGCTGCCCGCCTACCTGGCGTTCTTCGGTGGCCGCCGGTTCGTCCCGATCATCACCGCGGGCGTCATGGTGCTCCTCGGCGTGATCTTCGGCCTGGTCTTCCACTGGGTCAACAGCGGCATCGAGGCCGCCGGTGACGCGGTCACCGCCTCCCCGATCGTCGGTGGCGGCATCTACGGCGCGCTGAACCGCCTGCTCATCCCGGTCGGTCTGCACCAGCTGCTGAACGTCCCGGTCTGGTTCATCTTCGACGGCGGTGACATCAACAACTTCGTCGCGGGCAAGATGTCGGCGGGTGCCTTCACCACGGGCTTCTTCCCGATCTTCATGTTCGCGCTGCCCGCGGCCGCACTGGCCATCTGGCAGACGGCCCGCCCGGCGCAGAAGAAGGTCGTCGGCGGTGTGATGATCGCCGGCGCGCTGACCTCGTTCCTCACCGGTGTCACCGAGCCGATCGAGTTCTCGTTCATGTTCGTCGCGTGGCCGCTGTACCTGTTCCACGCGATCATGACCGGGACCTCGCTGGCGATCTGCAACGCGCTGGGCATCCACCAGAGCTTCAACTTCTCGGCCGGCGCGATCGACTACCTGCTCAACTTCGGTGCCCCGGCGGCGCAGAAGCCGTGGCTGCTGATCCCGATCGGTCTCGTCTACGCGGTGATCTACTACGTGGTGTTCCGCTTCGCGATCACCAAGTGGAACCTGCGCACCCCGGGCCGCGAGGACGACTCGATCGAGGCCGACCTCGACCGCACGGCCGCCGCGTAACATCCGTAACGACGGAGAACCTGTTTAGCGAGAGGACGAACATGCCGGAGAAACGCGTCGCCGTGGCCAGCAAGGTGGGGCTGCACGCCCGGCCGGCCGCGCTGGTGGCGAAGGCGGCCGCGGCGCAGCCCGTCGCGGTGCAGATCGCCAAGGCCGGCGGGAGCCCGGTGGCCGCCGGCAGCGTGCTCAACCTGATGACGCTGGCCGCCGGTTACGGCGACGAGGTCGTCATCAGCGCCGAGGGCGAGGGCGCCGAGGAGGCCGTGGAAGCGGTCGCCCAGCTGGTCGCCACCGACCTCGACGCCTGAGCGTCAACCCCCCGCGAAGGCCCCCGCACCGGTCCCCGACACCGGTGCGGAGGCCTTCGTTTCGTAGGGTGGCCCCATGGAGAGCGTGCGCCTGATCGACGAGTGGCCGGTGGACAACGCCGCGACGGCCGTGGTGACGGCGGACGGCCGCGTCGCCGGACGGCACGGCGACCCGGCGCGGGAGTTCCGGCTGGCCTCGGTGTCCAAGCCGCTGACGGCCTACACCGCCCTCATCGCGGTCGAAGAAGGCGTCGTCGAGCTCGACACCCCGGCCGGGCCCGAGGGGTCGACCGTGCGGCACCTGCTGGCCCACACCTCGGGGCTCGCCTTCGACGCGCACAAGGCGATGGCCGCGCCGGGCACCCGGCGCCTGTACTCCAACGCCGGGTTCGAGCAGCTGGCCGACGCCCTGGCCGAGCACTCCGGCATCCCCTTCGCGCAGTACCAGGCCGAGGCGCTGTTCGCCCCGCTCGGCATGACGTCGACCGTGCTGGACGGCTCGCCCGCGTCCGGCGCGGTGTCCACTGTGGACGACCTGGTCGCCTTCGCCGCCGAGTTGCAGGCCCCGAAGCTGCTGGACCCGGCCACCGTCGCCGAAGCGACGAGCGTGGTGTTCCCGGGACTGTCCGGCGTGCTGCCCGGCTTCGGGCACCAGAAGCCCAACGACTGGGGCCTCGGCTTCGAGATCCGCGACCACAAGAGCCCGCACTGGACGGGTGCGCACAGCTCGCCGCGGACGTTCGGCCACTTCGGCCAGTCGGGCACGTTCCTCTGGGTCGACCCGGACGCCGGCGCGGCCTGCATCGCCCTCACCGACCGCGCGTTCGGCCCGTGGGCCGCCGAGGTCTGGCCGCGCTACACCGACGCCGTCCTGGCGGAACTGGCCCCGTGAGACGGGTCTTTCTCGCCGCAGTCCTCCTCCTGCTCGCCGCCTGCAGCGCCCCCGCCGCCGCTCCCGCTCCGGCGGTGTCCCCGGCGGCGGCGCCGGACGCTCCCCCGGCGCTCGGCACGAACGGCGCCGCCGTCCCGGTGCTGCGGTGGGTGCCCTGTCACGGGCCGTTCCAGTGCGCGGGCGCGGCCGTTCCGCTGAGCTACCGCGAGCCGAAGGGCACCACGATCACCCTGTCGGTGATCCGGCTGCCTGCCGGCGACCCGGGACGGCGGCTCGGCTCGCTGTTCTTCAACTTCGGCGGCCCCGGCACGGACGGCGTCGGCGAGCTGACGCGGTTCGCCGCCCGCTACCCGCCCGAGCTGCGGGCCCGGTTCGACCTGGTGAGCTTCGACCCGCGCGGGATCGGCGGGTCGGCGCCGATCCGCTGCGCGAACGCGCAGCCGCCGGCCGGGTCGCCGGTACGGCAGCCGGAGGCGTACTTCGCCGCCGCGGCGGCGACCGGCAAGGCCTGCGCGGCCTCGGGCGCCCTGCTGAACCACCTCTCCACGGCGAACGTCGCCCGGGACATGGAGCTGCTGCGCCAGGCCGTCGGGGACACGTCCTTGAACTTCTACGGGTACTCCTACGGCACCTACTTGGGCGGCACGTACGCGAACCTGTTCGGAGACAGGGTCCGCGCGATGACCCTCGACGGCACGCTCGACCTCGTCGCGAACGCCACCGGCGAGCCGGGCCGGGAGCACGAGCCGGTGGACGTGCGGGCCGACGTCGCCGGTGCCCAGCAGCAGGAGCTGGACCGGTTCTTCGCGGTCTGCGCCGCCGCCGGGCCGAAGTGCGCGTTCTCCGCGGGCGACCCGAAACAGCGGTTCGCCGGGATCTTCGCCCACGCCTCCCGCGGCCCGGGCGTGGCCTCGCTGATGAAGACGGTCGGCAGCGCGCTCTACCAGTCCGGCCGGTGGAAGCGGCTCGCCCAGACCCTCGCCGCGATGCCGGCGGACCCCGGGCCCGCGGCGCCGGTGCTCGACCCGGCCGTGCCGACGCACTCCCCCGGCTTCCTGGCCGTCCAGTGCCTCGACAGCGACAACCCGCAGTCGCCCGCGGACTACGCCGCGCTCGCCGCCCGGGAAAGCGCGCGGCAGCCGTACTTCGGGCTGAGCGCGGTGTATTCGATGGCCCAGTGCGTCGGCTGGCCCGCCCGCGACGACGACCGCTACACCGGGCCGTGGAACCGGCCGCGGCCGGTTCCGGTCCTGGTGCTGAACAACCGGTTCGACCCGGCGACCCCGCTGGCCGACGCCGAGGCCACGGCGGCGGAACTGGGCGACGGCCGCGTGCTCGTCGTGGACGGCTACGGCCACACGTCGCTGGATGCCCCGAGCGCCTGCGCGTCGGCGGCCGTGGTGCGCTACCTGACCGAGCTCACCGTCCCGCCGCCGGGGACGACCTGCGCCCCGGACGCCGTCCCGTTCCCCTGACCGGTCGTGACCGGGAAACCGGTTCCCGGTGCGGTTTCTCACTCACGGCCAGCCGCGGCAGGCCGTTCAGCCGAACGGACCCGCGGGCAGGGTCCAAAGACCCTGCCACCGGCCGGGCCCGGGTGGTGTTCTGTAGGGGTGCAGGCCCGCCGCAGGGCCGGTGCGGGGACCTCGGGCCCCGGCGGGCCGCACACCTTCTTCACTCCATGACGCGGATCGGCGTCCCCGCCTGGTAGGCGGCGATGTCCTCGACCGCGTCGCCGTAGAAGATCTCGTAGACCTCCCGCGTGACGAAGCCGATGTGCGGCGTCAGGACCGCGTTGTCGAGTGTCCTCAGTGGATGGTCGGCGGGGAACGGCTCGGTGTCGTAGACGTCCAGCGCGGCGGCGCGGATCTCCTTGCGCCGCAACGCGTCCACCAACGCGGCTTCGTCGACGATCGGGCCGCGCGAGGTGTTCACCAGCAGCGCGGACGGCTTCATCGCGGCGAGCTCGGCCGCCCCGACCAGGCCGCGGGTGCGCTCGCCGAGGACCAGGTGGATCGACAGCACGTCCGACCGCGCGAACAGCTCCTCCTTGGAGACCGCGGTGACGCCGTGCGGTTCCGCCTTCTCCGGCGTCAGGTTCTGGCTCCAGGCGATGGTCTCCATCCCGAAGACCTGCCCGATCTTCGCCGCGCCGGCGCCGAGCCTGCCCAGGCCGAGCAGGCCGAGCGTCTTGCCGTGCAGCATGGTGCCGACACCGGTCTGCCAGCCGCCCTCGCGCATCGAGCGGAATTCCTGCGGCAGGTTCCGCGACGCGGCGAGGATCAGCGCCCAGGTGTGCTCGGCGGTCGGCTCCCCGATGTAGCCGGTGGCGGACACCACGACACCGTTGCGGCGCGCGGCCGCCACGTCGATGGCGGCGTTCCGCTTGCCCGTGCTGACCAGCAGCTTCAGGTCCGGGAGGGCGTCGAGCACCTCGGCCGGGAACCGGGTGCGCTCGCGCATCGCGACCACCGCTTCGAAGCCCTGCAGCTGCTTGACGACGTCGGTCAGGGGCTCGGTGAAGACCGTGATGTCGGCCTGCAGCGAGTTCCAGTCACCGAAGGTGAGGGCGACGTCCTGGTAGTCGTCGAGAATCGCGATCCGCATGGCCTCACCGTAGCCGGGCGGCTCAGCCGGGGTCGGCGGCGGCCGGTTCGCCGGGGAAGAGGATGGGACTGAGCAGGTACCGGGTGCGATCGGGCGTCGCGGGCTGGGCCAGCCGGGGCAGGATCGCCGCGCGCAGCTCCCCGACCAGGGCGATCAGTTCGTCCCGGCTGAGCCAGATCGCGTGCTGCTGGTAGCCGACGGGGTCGGCGGAGGGGTCGGCGCCGTCGCGGTCGAGGTAGGCGTCGAACTCGGCGACCAGGGTCGCGACCGCCACGGCGAACGCGCGCCGGTGGTCCTCGGCCGTCATCGAAGCGACCTCGCCGGGGTCGATGGCCGCCCGGTCTCGGCGCAGCCGGTAGTGGCGCTCGACCGCGCCGCGGACCCGGCGTTCGCCGGCCACCTCCAGGACCCCGCCGGCGGCGAGCACCTCGACGTGCCGGTAGAGCATGGCTTTCGAGACGTCCGGCAGCAGCGCGCCGAGCTGGGCGGTGGTGAGCGTCCGCTCGCCCCGCAGGGCGTGCACGATCCGCAGCCGCGCCGGGTGTCCCAGCAGTTCCCAGGTGTCCACTACCCAACGATCTCATGCGGTGATACCGTTCGCAAAATCCGAGAACGGTTGGGGGCGGGATGACGGACACGGATCCGGCGGCGATCGCGCTGGCGGTCGTCGGCCTGGCGGCGGCGGGCCGCTTCACGGAGGCCGAAGCGCGTTTCGCGCCGCGGCTGCGGGCGGCGGCCTCGGCCGGGACGCTCCGAGTCGGCTGGGAGACCGAAATCGCCAAGGCCGGCCCGGTCCGGGCGGTCGGCGCGCCGGTGCGCGAGCCGGCCAAGGCGGGGCTGGTCCGGGTCAGCGTCCCGGTCACCTGCGAGCGCGGCGGCCTCACCGTGGTCATGTCGGTCGACGACGCCGGCCTGCTGCACGGGCTCCGGCTCGCGCCGCCGTCCGGCGCGTCCTGGGAGCCGCCGCCCTACGCCGAGCCGGCCCGGTTCGCCGAGCGCGAGGTCACCGTCGGCTCCGGCCCGCTCGCGGTGCCCGGCACGCTCACCGTGCCGCGCGGGCGTGGCCCGCGGCCGGGGCTGGTGCTGCTCGCCTCCGGGCCCGCCGACCGCGACCTGACGACCGGGCCCAACAAGCCGTTCAAAGATCTGGCGTGGGGACTGGCCGCGCGTGGCATCGCGGTGGCCCGGTTCGACAAGGTGACCCGGGTCCACCCGGAGACCGGCTCCGCGCCCGGCTTCACGATGGCCGACGAGTACGTGCCGCACGCGGTCGCCGCCGTCCACCTGCTCCAGCGGCAGCGGAAGGTGGATCCGGCGCGGGTGTTCGTCCTGGGGCTCAGCGGTGGCGGCAACGCCGTTCCGCGGGTCGCGGCCGCCGAGCCGTCGATCGCCGGCCTGATCAGCCTGGCCGGCGACACGCTGCCGCTGCCACGGGCGGCCGTCCGGGTCGCCCGCCACCTGGCCGAACTGAACCCCGGCCCGGCCACCACGGCGGCCGCCGAGTCGGTCGCGCGGCAGGCGGCGCTCGTCGAGAGCCCCGGCCTGTCACCGGCGACCCCGGCGGCGGACCTGCTGTTCGGGTGGCCGGCCTCCTACTGGCTGGACCTGCGCGCCTACGACCCGGTCGCGACGGCCGCCGCGCTGGACAAGCCGATGCTCATCCTCCAGGGCGGCCGCGACTACCAGGTGACCGTGGCCGGCGACCTCGCGCGCTGGCGAGCGGGCCTGGCGGGCCGATCCGACGTCACGATCCGCGTGCACGAGGCCGACGACCACCTGTTCTTCCGCGGCGAGGGACCCTCCACGCCTGCCGGTTACGAGGCACCGCAGCACGTCGACCCGGCCGTGGTCGCCGACATCGCGGACTGGCTTTCCCGGCCGACGTGACCCAGCCCTCTTGAACGTGTTCAAAACCAGGGCTACAGTTCTCTTGAACACGTTCAAAAAGGAGGAACCATGGACCCGATAGTCCTCGCCTACGCGCTCTACCTGCTGATCAGCGTCCCGCTGACGGTGCTCGTCGCCCGGACGCTGAGCAAGCACGGCCGCACCTTCCTCACCGAGGTCTTCGCCGACAGCCCCGGCCTCGCCAACGCCGTCAACCAGCTGCTGGTGGTCGGCTTCTACCTGGTCAGCCTCGGGTTCGTGACGCTGTTCCTGACCAGCCACAGCTTCGTGGTCAGCGCCCGGGACGTGTTCGAGATGCTGTCGGTCAAGATCGGCACGGTCGCGCTCGTCCTCGGCGTCATGCACCTGGTCAACGTCCTGGTGTTCAACGGCATCCGGCGCCGCCACCTGGCCCCGAAGCCCGCGCCGCGGCCCATTGCGTACCCGGGCGTGCCGCAGGCCCCGCCCTTCCCGGCTCCCTGACGGCGCTAACGTGCAGCGCGTGGCCAAGAGCGAGGAAACGCGGTCCCTGATCGTCACGACCGCGATGCGGCTGTTCACCGAGAACGGCTACGACCGCACGACGATGCGCGCGATCGCCGCCGAGGCGGGCGTCTCCGTCGGGAACGCCTACTACTACTTCTCGTCCAAGGAACAGCTGATCCAGGGCTTCTACGACGAGATGGCCGCGCAGCACCTGGCGGCGGCGCGGGCGCTGCTCGAGAGCGAAACCGGCTTCGCGGCCCGGCTGAAGGCGGTGCTGCTGTGCTGGCTCGACGTCGCCGAGCCCTACCACCGCTTCGGCACGCAGTTCTTCGTCAACGCGGCCGACCCGGAGTCGCCGCTGAGCCCGTTCAGCGTCGACTCCGCGGCCGCCCGCGAGGCGTCGATCGGCCTGATGCGCGAGGTCGTCGAGGGCTCCGACGTCAAGCTCGACCCGGAGCTGCGGACCCAGCTGCCGGAGCTGCTGTGGCTGTTCCAGATGGGCGTGGTGCTGTTCTGGGTCCACGACCGCTCGCCCGGCACGAAACGCAGCCGGCTGCTGGTCGAGCGCAGCGTCCCGCTGCTGGCCCGGCTGGCCGCGCTCTCCCGGCTGCGGGTGTTCCGGCCCGTCAGCCGGGAGATCGTCGACCTGATCCAGGAGCTCGCTAAACGGGACTGACCGCGCGGAAGTACAGGAACCGCGGCTTGCTGCGCAGGTTCGCCGTCCACTTCGGATCGGCCGCTTCCGCCTCCGGGACCGGCATCGGCTCCACCAGGCGGTCCACCGCGAAGCCCGCGTCGCGGACCGCCTGGAACGTCCAGCTCAGCGGGCGGCGGTGGAAGCGGACCACATTGCCGGGCGGGAACTCGTCCTCCAGCAGCTCGAGCTCGAAGTAGTTCTCCTTGCCGAACCACCGCCAGTCCTCGCCCGGGTGGTGCACCGAGAACACCAGCACCCCACCGGCCTTGAGGACCCGGCGGAACTCGGCCAGCGTCGGCCCCCAGTCGGCCAGGTAGTGCAGCACGAGCGACGCCGTGACGACGTCGATCGAGGCGTCCGGCAGGTCCAGGGGCCGGGCGATGTCCGCGACCTCGAACCGGGCGACGGCACCGAACTTGCGGCGGGCGACGGCGATCATGCCCGCGCTGGAGTCGACGCCGAGGACGTCGGCGCCGCGCTCGGCCAGGAGCGCGCTCAGGTGGCCGGCCGCGCAGCCGACGTCGAGCACGCGCAGCCCGGCGACGTCCCCGGCGAGGTCGAGGATCGCCGGCCGGTCGTAGAAGGCGTTGGTGACGGACTTCTCCGCGTGCTCGGCGTACTCCTCGGCGTGGCCGTCGTACTGCTCGGCCCGGGCGCGGCCGATGATCTCCTCGACCACCTCCGTCTTCGCGTCGGCGTAGTGCTGGATGTACTTCCACGTCCTCGCGGCCAGCTCACGCTTCTTCGCCGCGTAGAGCTCCAGTTCCTCCGGGTGCGAGCGCAGGCGGTCGCGGAAGAGGCGGTAGCGCGGCGTCTGGCCGTTGCCCGGCGAGTAGACGTGCAGGTTGATGTTCGTGTCCGGGCCCTTGAAGCAACGGTGCTTCTCCCAGTCCGGTTCGCGGATGACGAGCCGGTAGCCCGCCGCTTCCAGCGCCGGGACGTAGGCGTCCTCGTCGCCGGAATCCGGGACCTCCAGGAAAATGTCGACGATCGGCTTGGCGCACAGGCCCGGTACCGATGTCGAGCCGACGTGCTCCAGCACGAGCACCCGCTCCCCCAGCACGCCCCGGATCCGCTCGGCTTCGCGGGCGAAGAGCCGCGGCCACTCCGGGTCGTAGTCCGCGAGCGTGACGGTCGAGTTCAGCTTCGGTGCTTCACCGACCCACGCCTTATGGACCTCTTCTTCGCTCAACGCGTCTTGACTGGTCATTCCGGTTGACCCCCTTCGGCAAGGCAGTCGACCAGATTATCAACGCGCGCAAGTGGTTTCAGCCGATCGGCAGCGGCAGCAGGTTCCCGGTCGCTTCGCGCAGCGCGTCCCGCATCGCCGCCCGCGGGGCCGGGCGGCCGGTGAAGTGCTCGGCCTGGCCGAACGCCTGGTGCAGCAGCATGTCCAGCCCGGTGGCGAGCCGGCCCCCGCGGGCCGCGACCGCTTCGGCGAGCGGGGTCGGCCACGGGTGGTAGATGACGTCGAGGACGTGCCCGACCCGCGCGAGCTCGCCCACGTGCGCGGCGACCGCGTCCGGCGGGACGGTATTCACCAGCACCGCGGCGGACCCCAGCGCGGCGAAGTCCGTTTCGGCCCAGCGCAGGACGTCGACGTCGAGCGCGGCCCGCTTCGCCGCGTCCAGGGTTTCGGTGGCCCGGGCCGGTTCGCGCACGACCAGCCGCACCTGCCGGACGCCGAGGTCGGCCAGGCCGACGACCGCCGCCGCCGCGGTGCCGCCCGCGCCGAGCACCACCGCCGTGTCCCCGGGGGACGGCCGGTAGCCGCCCGCGGCGCGCAGGGCGCCGGTCACGCCCTCGACGTCGGTGCAGTCCGCCAGCCAGCCCCGCTCGGTGCGGACCAGCGTGTTGGCCGCGCCGACGGCGGCCGCGCGCGGCGTCACCTCGTCCGCGTGGTCCAGCGCCGCGCGCTTGCCCGGCATGGTGACCGAGAAACCGGCCCACTCCGGGCCGAGCCCGTCGACCAGCGCCGGGAGCCCCTCGGCGGTCGTCTCGATCCGCTCGTACGTCCAGCCCGTCAGGCCGAGCGCGGCGAACGCGGCGCCGTGCAGCACCGGGGACAGCGAGTGCGCCACCGGCTTGCCCAGCACCGCGGCCTTGCGTGGCTCAGATGACACCGCGCTGCCTGGCCAGATCGCGGTTCTTGTTGTGCTCGTCGTTGGTGACCGCGAAGCACGACAGGCCGTTCTTCTCGCACTTGACGAAGTACACCCAGTCCCCGGCCGGCGGCTTCACCGCGGCCTGGATCGCGTCCGGGCTCGGCACCGCGATGGGCGTCGGCGGCAGTCCCGCGTTCTTGTACGTGTTGTACGCGCCGGATTTGAGCCGGTCGGCTTCGTCGGTCAGCAGCGTCGGGCGGTCCAGCACGTAGTTGACCGTCGAGTCCATCTGCAGCCGCATGTTGATCTTCAGCCGGTTGTAGATGGTCCGCGAGAGCTTGCCGAAGTCGGCCTTGACCGCTTCACGCTCGATGATCGAGGCGATGATCAGCGTCTGGTACGGCGTCATGCCCGGACCGGTCGACTGCGGGGTCAGCCCGTCGTTCTGCAGCGCCTCGGCCGAGCTGTGCACCAGCTGCCCGAGGATCTCCTGCGCGGTGGACCCCGGCTTGACGTCGTAGAGGCCCGGCGCGATCAGGCCCTCCAGCCTGCGGTCCTTGCGGTCGGCCTTGTTCGCCGGCTCGATCGCCCAGTCCGGCACGCCGAGCTGCTTGAGGTCCGCCGCGTCGACGGCCTTGCGCAGGTCGTCCGCGGAGACGCAGGTGCTCTTGCCGTTGAGCTGCGCGCACGACGCCTTCGCCATCAGGCTGAAGACGCCGGGCGTGACCTTGCCGTCGGGCTGGGTGATGTCGTCGAACTGCGTGTAGGGCCGGATCTCCAGCTGGCCGACGCGGGAGGCCGCGTCGGTGATCCGGTCGACCGCGCTGGCCCCGGACATGTGCGACTTCATCACGTAGAAGCCGTGCTGGATCCGGGCGAGCTTCGGGTTGCCCTCGCCCGCCTTGACGAACGCCTTGCTGCTGGCGACCACGCCCGCCGTGGTGAGCTTCGCGCCGATCGCCGACGTCGTGTCGCCGTCGTCGACCTGGAAGACCACGTCGTCGGTGCCGGCACCGTCGAAGTCGTCGTAGCCGAAGAACTTGTTGAAGCCGTACCAGGCGCCGCCGGCGAGCAGGGCGATCACCGCGATCGCGGCGACCCAGCCGAGAGCGCGCTTGCCCTTCTTCCGCGGCTTCGCGGGCTCGTCGTCGTAATCGTCGTACTCGTCCTCGTACTCCGCCTCGTCGTAGTCCGCGTACTCGTCGTACTCGTCGTAGTCCGCGTACTCGTCGTCCTCGGCGAAGGGCTCGGGCTCCTCCTTCGGGGCCCGCGGCGGCTCGGCCGGAGGCGGCGGGGCCAGCGCGGGCAGCACGTCGGTCACCGGCTCGTCGCGCGCGGGCGGCGCCGCCGGGCGGCGGCGCGGCTCGACGCCCGGTTCGGGCACGCCAACGGAGCGGTCACCCGGCTGGGCGAGCCGCCGGGGGGCCGGTTCGGCGTCGGGCTCCAGCGCCGAACGGCGCCGCCGTGATTCGGCGGCTTCGGCGGCTTCGGGGGCCCGGCGGCGGGCGGGCGGCGGCTCGGCGGCCGCGCCACGACGGCCCGGCCGGGGCTCGGCCGCTTCGGCGTCGGCGCGACGCCGCCGCGGGGGCGCCGGTTCGATGCGCTCGGGCGCGGCCCGCCGGGGCGGCGGGTTTTCGTCGTCGGGGTCCGGCACGGCCCGCCGCCGGGGCGGCCTGGCCTCGGCCTCGTCGAGGTCCGGGGTCGCGCGCCGGCGCGGCGGCCGGGCTGCGGCTTCCTCGGGCTCGGGTGCGGCCCGGCGCCGGCGCGGGGCCGGCTGGTCGACCTCGGAGCCTTCGTCGAGGCCGTGGCGGGCGCGGGCGGCACGGGCCGGGGCGGCCCGCCGCTCCTGCGGGTCGAGGTCGGCGTCGGCCGACGGCAGCGTGCCGGGCGGCTCCAGGCGGCGACGGCCGGGCTGCGGCGCGCCGCGGCGCGGGTCGTACCCCGGAGGATCCTCCCGCCGGGCCCGGCGGGACGGCTGGGGCAGGTCGTACTCGCCGCTGGGGGCCTGCCCGCGGCGGGGCGGCAGCTCGTGCTGCCCGCTCGGGCTGCGGCGGGCGTCCGCGGACCGCGGGTCGGCGCGGCGCGGGGCGGGCCGGGACGGCGGCGGGGTCGCCTCGTCCGGCTCGCGCAGTCGCCGGCGCCCGCGTGGGGGCTCAGGTGGCTGCTCGTTCATCGGTCTCCCTCCCGGGCGCGGTGCGCTGCGGCGGCGTCGATCCAGGCCTGCAGGATCTCGACGGCGGCGGCCTGGTCGACCACCGCGCGCTGCTTGCGGCCTTTGACCCCGCGCTGGGAGAGGATGCGGGATGCGGTGACCGTGGTCAGCCGCTCGTCGCCCAGCCGGACCGGCACGGGCGCTATCCGCCCGGCCAGACGCTCAGAATACGCGATCGCCAGCTCGGCCGCCGGACCCTGGCGGTTGGCGAGCGTTCTCGGCAGCCCCACGATCACCTCGACCACCTCGTGCTCGGTGACGAGGGCGGCCAGCTGGTCCAGATCACTGTCGTCGGTCGCATCGCGGGAGAGGGTAACCAATGGCGAGGCGAGCAGGGGGGCCGGATCGCTCAGCGCGACCCCGACCCGGACGGATCCGACATCCACGCCGAGCCGGCGGCCCCGGCCCGGATCGCCCACACCGGGACGGTCCGGGCCGCGGTTTCCGCGGTTAACCAATGCCGGCAATCGCCGCGCGCAGGGCCGTGACCGCCTCGTTCGCGCCGGCCGGGTTCGTGCCACCGCCCTGGGCCATGTCGGGCTTGCCGCCGCCGCGGCCGCCGATCTTCTCGGCGAACGACGGGACGAGCTTGCCCGCGGCGATGCCCTTGTCCTGGGCCGCCTTGGTCGTCGCGACGACGAAGCTCAGCTTCTCGCCGGCCGGCGAGAACAGCGCCACCACGCCGGGCCGCGTGCCGAGCCGGCCGCGGATGTCCGAGGCGAGCGCGCGCAGGCCGTTGCCGTCGACGTCCGGGACGACCTCGGCGACCACGGTCACGCCGCCGATGTCCTGGGCCTTGTCGACCAGCGCGCCCGCCGAGCCCAGCACCTGCTGGGTCTTCAGCTGCGCGATCTCCTTCTCGGCGTTCTTCAGCCGGGTCAGGACGTCGTCGATGCGGCCCGGCAGCTGGTCCGAGGGCACCTTGAAGGTGTTCGCCAGCTGCGAGACCAGCAGCTGCTCCTTGCGGACGTACTTGAGCGCGTCCGTGCCGACCAGCGCCTCGACGCGGTGCACGCCCGAGCCGATGGAGGCGTCGGAGACCAGCTTGACCAGGCCGAGCTGGCCGATCCGCTCGACGTGCGTGCCACCGCAGAGCTCGCGGGAGTAGTCGCCCATGTCGACCACGCGGACGTCGTTGCCGTACTTCTCGCCGAACAGCGCGACCGCGCCCAGCTCGAGGGCCTTGTCCTTGGTCGTGGTGTAGCTCTGCACCTCGACGTCGGTCTGGAGGTAGTCGTTGACCTCCTCCTCGACCTCGGTCAGCACGTCGGACGAGACCGAACCGGGCGTGGTGAAGTCGAACCGCATCCGGCCCGGCGAGTTCAGCGAGCCCGCCTGCGCCGCGCGCTTGCCGTACGCGCCGCGGACGGCCGCGTGCACCAGGTGCGTCGCGGAGTGCGAGCGCTCGATGGACAGGCGGCGGTGCGCGTCGACCGAGCCGGTGAGCTTGGTGTCCAGGCCGACCTCGCCCTCGGTGACCTCGACGCGGTGCACGTACAGGCCGGGCACGATCTTCTGGACGTCCAGGACCTTCAGCTCGACGCCGTCGCCGATCAGCACGCCGGTGTCGGCGACCTGGCCACCGCTCTCGGCGTAGAACGGCGTGCGGTCGAGGACCAGCTCGGCCTTCTTGCCCGCGGACACGCTCCGGACCGGCCGGCCGTCCTCGAGCAGCGCCACCACGGTCGCTTCGGCCTGGAGGTCGGTGTAGCCGAGGAACTCGGTCTCGCCGTGCTGCTCCAGGACCTTCCGGTACTCGGACAGGTCGCCGTGGCCGGTCTTGCGGGCCGCCGCGTCCGCCTTCGCACGGGTCCGCTGCTCGTTCATGAGCGTGCGGAAGCCCTCTTCGTCGACGGTCAGGCCCTGCTCGGCCGCCATCTCGAGGGTCAGGTCGATCGGGAAGCCGTAGGTGTCGTGCAGCTGGAACGCCTTGTCGCCGGCCAGCACGTCGCCGCCGCCGCGCTTGGTCTCCTCGGCCGCGAGGTCGAAGATGCGCGAACCGGACGTGAGGGTCGAGAGGAAGGCCTCCTCCTCGATCCGGACGACCTCGTTGATCCGGTCGAAGCCGGAGACCAGCTCGGGGTAGGTCGGGCCCATGGTGTCGCGGACGACCGCCGCGAACGCCTGCAGCACCGGCTCGTGCACGCCCAGCAGGCGCGAGGAGCGGATGATCCGGCGCAGCAGGCGGCGCAGCACGTAGCCGCGGCCGTCGTTGCCCGGGGTGACGCCGTCACCGATCAGCATGACACCCGTGCGGGCGTGGTCGGCGATGACGCGGAAGCGGACGTCGTCGGCGTGGTTGCTGCCGTAGCGGCGGCCGGAGAACTCCTCCGCGCGGCCGATCACCGGGCGCACCAGGTCGGTTTCGTAGACGTTCTCGACGCCCTGCAGGATCGTCGCGACGCGCTCGACACCCATGCCGGTGTCGATGTTCTTCTTCGGCAGCTCGCCGATCGGCGGGTGCCCGAGCTTGGGGCTCAGGTCGCCGCGGACGTCCTGCATGAAGACGAGGTTCCAGATCTCGATGTAGCGGTCCTCGTCGGCGACCGGGCCGCCCTCGCGGCCGTACGCCGGGCCGCGGTCGTAGTAGATCTCCGAGCACGGGCCGCCGGGACCGGGCACGCCCATGTCCCAGTAGTTGTCCTTGCCGTCACGGGCCTGGATGCGCTCGCCGGGCAGCCCGGTGAGCTTGCGCCAGAGGCCGGCCGCCTCGGAGTCGTCGTTGTAGACGGTCGCCCAGATGCGGTCCGGGTCGAGGCCGAAGCCGCCTTCGGTCTGGGGCTTGGTGATCAGCTCCCAGGCCGCCTCGATGGCGCCTTCCTTGAAGTAGTCGCCGAAGGAGAAGTTCCCGGCCATCTGGAAGAACGTGTTGTGCCGGGTGGTCTTGCCGACCTCGTCGATGTCCGGCGTGCGCACGCACTTCTGCACGGAGGTCGCGCGCGGGTACGGCGGCGGCGCCTCACCGAGGAAGTACGGCTTGAACTGCACCATGCCGGCGTTGACGAACAGCAGGTTCGGGTCGTCGAGGATCAGCGGCGCGCTGGGCACGCGCGTGTGGCCGCGGCCCTCGAAATGGCGCAGGAAACGGTCGGTGATTTCGTGTGTGTCCACGGGTCAGTCCTTGTAGCTGTGGTTCGGCAGCGGGGTCGGCGGCGTTGTTCCGGCGAAGGGGTTCCGGGCAGGCCCGGATCAGCCCTCCGCCCGGCGAGCTCGCCGGACCGGGCGCCGGGCGGCCGCGTGCCGTCCCTCGGCGCGGGGCGCGCTCACGCCCGTCCGCTCCTCGACCATGTCGTGCAGCTCCTGTTCCCGCTCGTTCATGCCCGCACGCACCTCGGCACCGAACGAACCCACGGCGCCCGCCAGCTCGCGCACGGCGTCCCCCAGGTTCGATGCTAACCCGGCCGGCGTGGCCTGACGAGCGGTTTCGGCGGCCTTGCGGGAGAGCACGACCCCGGTGACGACGCCGACGCCGAGCCAGAACAGCCGCTTCATTTCCCGGCCTTCCTGGCGGCCTTCAGCGCGTTCTTGTTCTTGCGCGCCTTGATCGCCTTCGACAGCCCGTAGGACAGCGCCGCGGTCTTGACCAGCGGGCCGCCGAGGGTCGCGGTGAACACCGACGCCAGCGCGGAGACGTTGCCGGTGACCGCCTGCGCGTTCGCGGTGATCCCGTCCACCCGTTCGAGCTGGGTGTTGACGTGCGTGATCGTCTCGTTCGCGCCGATCAGCAGCGGGTCGGTGTTGTTGTTGGTGCGCTCGATCGCCTCGGTGGCCGCGTCCAGCGTCTTGCCGAGCTTGATCAGCGGGATCGCCAGCAGGACGACCAGCACCACGAATGCTCCTGCGGCGATCAACGCGGCGATCTGCCCTGCCGACACGGGCCCTCCTCGGTTCAGGGGTCGGGATGCCGACTGAGGTTACCGCCTGGGCTGGTTCCCGACCGTGTCACCCCGCCGGGCCCGGAAAACCCGGCTCAGCGGCCCTTCACGACCGCCCGGTACAGGGCCGCCATGTCCTCGTCCCCGTGCCCCGCCTCGACCGCGGCCTCCAAGTGGGCCAGCACCGCCTTCGCGCCCGCCAGGTCGACCTCGTCGCCCGCGGCCTCCACCACCAGGCGGGCGTCCTTCGCCGCCAGGCCGGCCGGGAACGCCGGTGGGTACTCCCCCGCCAGCATCGCGCCGCCCTTCACGTGCGCGTAGCCGACGTCGAGGCCGCCGCCCTCGATCGTCTCCAGGAACAGCGCCGGGTCCAGCCCCAGGGCCTTGGCCAGGCCGAGGCTCTCCGCCGTCGCGTTCGTCAGTGCCAGTACCCACGCGTTCATCACCAGCTTCAGGCGGCTGCCGCGGCCTGCCGGGCCGAGCCAGATCGTGCGCATGCCCACCGCGTCGAACACCGGGGTCGCCGCCGGGCGGGCCTCCTCCGGGCCCGACCCGAGGACCAGCAGCTGGGCCTGTTCGGCGGGCTGGCGGGTGCCGAGCACCGGCGCGTCCACGAACACCACGCCCGCCTTCTCCGCCAGCGCGGCGAGCCGGTCGGTCCAGTCGAGGCCGACCGTGCTCATCTGCAGCCACAACGTCCCCGAAGCAGGCGAAGCGGCTTCGAACGCTTCGGCCACGGCGGGGCCGTCGGCGAGCATCGTCACGAGGACGTCGGCGCCCTCGGCGGCGGCCGACGGCGAGCCGGCGACCGTGGCCACCTCGGCCAGGGGCTCGGCCTTCTCCCGGGTCCGGTTCCAGACGCGGACGTCGAGGCCCGCCTTGGCGATGTTGGCCGCCATCGGCGCGCCCATGATCCCGGTTCCGAGAAACGCGACTGACATGCCGCCATCGTGACGGAGTCCCGGCGCGCCCGCGCGCTCAGTAGTCGCCGAGCAGGCAGAAGGGGTGGCCCGCCGGGTCGGCGTAGACGCGCCAGCCGCGGCCGCCGAGGTCGGGGTCGAGCAGGCGGCCGCCGTTCGCCAGGACCACGTGGTGCGACTCGCGGAAGTCGTCGACCTCGAAGTCGAGGTGGAACTGCTGCGGGAGCGAGGGATCGGGCCAGGTCGGCGGCCGGTGGTCGGGCGCACGCTGGAAGCCCAGGACCATCCCGCCGACGTGCAGGGTCGACCAGTCTTCGTCCACGCGCCACCGCGGATCGGGGCGGTCCACCTCGCCGCCGAGCAGGGCCTGGTAGAAGCGGGCGAGCACGAGCGGCTCCGGACAGTCCAGGACGATGCACTGCAGCGTCGCGGGCACGGGCACGCCTCCTGCGGTCGTGGGGGCCCTCGCCGGTCCGGGCCGCCTGAAGGGCAAGAGTTTACGAACTCCGATGATCTTGCCCACCGCGGCCCACGATCGGGGCGAACCGTGTTCAACGCGGGTGAAGTGCCCGGCCCGCAACGGCGAGTCCGGGCTGCCGTCACTGCCCCCGGATCGTCCTCCGCAGCTTGGGCACCCGCTCGGCCAGCGTCCGCTCGGCACCGCGCTGGGTGGGCTCGTAGTAGTCGCGCCCCACCAGCTCGTCCGGCGGGTACTGCTGCGCCAGCACCCCTTCCGGCACGTCGTGCGGGTACCGGTAGCCCTGCGCGTTGCCCAGTTTCTTCGCCCCCGCATAGTGCCCGTCGCGCAGGGGCGGCGGCACCGCGCCCGCCAGGCCGGCGCGGACGTCGGCCAGTGCCGCGTCGATGCCCTTGATCACCGCGTTGGACTTCGGGGCGGTCGCCAGGTGGACCGTCGCCTGTGCCAGCGCCAGCCTGCCCTCCGGCATACCGATGAACTGGACCGCGTGCGCGGCCGCGACCGCCGACTGCAGTGCCGTCGGGTCGGCCATCCCGATGTCCTCGCTGGCGTGCACGACCAGCCGCCGGGCGAGGAAACGCGGGTCCTCGCCCGCCTCGATCATCCGGGCCAGGTAGTGCAGCGCCGCGTCCACATCGGACCCGCGGATCGACTTGATGAACGCGCTGATCACGTCGTAGTGCTGGTCGCCGTCGCGGTCGTAGCGCACCGCCGCCTTGTCCACTGTGGACTCGACGATGGCCAGGTCGATCGTCTTCGCCTCGGTGGCCGACGCCGCGTCCGCGGCCGCCTCCAGCGCGGTGAGCGCGCGGCGCGCGTCCCCGCCCGCGAGCCGGACGAGGTGGGCGCGCGCGTCCTCGGTCAGCGTCAGCTCGCCACCCAGGCCACGCTCGTCGGCGAGCGCACGCTCGATCAGCTCCGTGATGTCCTCGTCGGTCAGCGGGCGCAGCTGCAGCACCAGCGACCGCGACAGAAGCGGCGAAACGACCGAGAACGACGGGTTCTCGGTGGTCGCCGCGACCAGCAGCACCGTGCGGTCCTCGACCGCGCCGAGCAGCGCGTCCTGCTGGGTCTTGGAGAACCGGTGCACCTCGTCGATGAACAGCACGGTGTTCTCGGCGTTGTACTGGCGGCGCCGCCGCGCCTCCTCGATGACCCCGCGGACCTCCTTGACGCCCGCCGAAAGCGCCGACATCGCGACGAACCGGCGGCCGGTGGCGATCGAGACGAGGTTGGCCAGCGTCGTCTTGCCCGTGCCGGGCGGGCCGTAGAGCAGGACCGACGCCGGTGCCGCGCCTTCGACCAGCCGCCGCAGCGGGGCGCCCTCGCGCAGCAGGTGCTGCTGCCCGACGACCTCGTCGAGCGAGCGCGGCCGCATCCGCACGGCCAGCGGCGAACTGGCCGGGTCCGCCTGCGGTTCCGCGCCCGCGTTCGACCCCGTGCGCTCCGGCGGAGGCGCGATGTCGGCGTTCACGGTGAAGAGCTCGTCCTGTGCCACGGATATGACGTTAACCGACCCCACCGACAGAACCTCTTGCCCCGGCCTCCGCAAGAGCGCTACCGTCGGAATGACTGGTTGACCGAAAGTGCGATTCCGGTCAACCAGTCAAATGCTCAACGAAACCGCAGGTGGAGACGCATGAGCCATCCCAACCGCGAGCGTGCCGACCGGATCCTGGACGCGGCGGGCGAGCTGCTGCTGCGCATGGGCTACCGCAAGGTGGCGATCGACGACGTCGCGCGCGCGGTCGGCATCGGCAAGGGCACCGTCTACCTGCACTGGCGGAGCAAGGAGCTGCTGTTCCAGGCGCTGATGATGCGGGAGTCGGCCGACCTGACCGACGAGCTGCTGGCCATGATCGAGGCCGACCCGGCGATGATCCTGCCCCACCGGATGATCCCGGGGTCGTTCCTGATCACCCACCGCCGCCCGCTGGTGATGGCCATGCTGCGCGGCAACGCGGAGGTGTTCGGCTCACTCGGCGACCTCGCACTGAAGAAGCAGCAGGCCGCGGTGGGCGTGCACTTCGAGGAAGTGATGCTGCGGCGGGGGCTCATCCGCGCCGACGTCCCGCACGTGAGCTACGCGCTGCGGGCCGCGACCCTCGGCTTCTACGCCGGCGACCCGGTTTCGCACGAGGACGAGGACATCCCCCTGGAAGAGCGGGCGGCCGTCCTCGCGCACCTCATCCGCACCGCGTTCGAGCCGCCCGGGGAGCCCGATCCCGCCGCGGTCGCGGAGGTGGCGGCGGAGCTGAGTTCGACGCTCGAGGAGCTCGTCTCGGGCTTCCGAAACGGGATCTACGCACACGATCCCGCCAGGGCCTCCGGCTGATCCGTGAGGCCACACCGGGGAAAGGGGCGGAAATGACCACCACACTGGCCGACACCTGGGGACTCCACGAGGCCCAGTTCTGGCTGCGGGGGAAGCAACCGGAGAAGCACGTCGAGTTCGCCGCGGAACTGGGGATGTGGAACGTCTACGGGCACCCGGAGATCGAAGCGATCCTCCGCGACCCGGCGACGTTCTCGTCCGACACCATGCGGCTGGTGCCCAAGGAGACGCTGCCGGACCCCGAATTCGACCTGTCGACGGGCAGCATCCTGCAGCTCGACCCGCCACTGCACAACAAGATGCGCAAGCTCGTCAGCCGCGCGTTCACGCCCAAGGTGGTGGCGGAGCTCGAGCCGAGGATCGCCGCGATCACCCACGAGCTGCTGGACGCGGTCCCCGCCGGGGAGCGGCTGGAGCTGGTCGAGGACCTGGCCTACCCGCTGCCGGTGATCGTGATCGCCGAGCTGCTGGGCGTCCCGGCGGGTGACCGGAGCCTGTTCAAGGGCTGGGTGGACAAGATGTTCGAGTCCGCCAACCAGGTTTCGCTGGTGAAGAAGGACGAGGAGCAGGACGCGGCGATCCTGGCGTCACTGGAAGGCCAGAAAGCGCTCGCCGACTACCTCGGCGGCCACGTCGACGAGCGGCGCAAGCAGCCGCGGGAGGACCTGCTGACGAAGCTGGTCGAGGCCGAGCTGGACGGCGAACGGCTGTCCCGCACCGAGGTCGTCAACTTCGCGAACATCCTGCTGCTGGCCGGTCACATCACCACGACGATGCTGCTCGGCAACGCGGTGCTGTGCCTGGACACGCACCGGGAGTGGGACGAGCGGGTGCGCGCGGACCGTTCGCTCGTGCCGCCGATGATCGAAGAGTCGCTGCGGTACCTCACGCCGTTCGCGGCGGTGGCCCGCACGACCATGCGGGAGGCGGAGGTCGGCGGCGTCACCGTGCCGGCGGACCAGATGCTGCTCTGCTGGGTGGCGGCGGCCAACCGCGACGAGCGGGTGTTCCGCAACCCGGACACGTTCGACCCGCTGCGCGCGGAGAACCCGCACCTGGCGTTCGGCCGCGGGATCCACTTCTGCATCGGCGCGCCGCTCGCGCGGCTGGAGGGCAGGGTGGCGCTGGACATCCTGCTCGACCGCTACCCGGTGCTGCGCACGATCCCCGGTGAGCCGCCGAAGTTCCAGGTCAACCCCAACATGACCGGGGTCAGGGAGCTGCCGCTGACGACGGCGTAGCCCGGTTGCGCCCTGGGCGAAATCCCTCGCCCGGGGCGCCCCGCGTGCCCGATGGTGGACCGGTGAACGTGGCGGTGCTCGCGGACATCCACGGAGTCCTCCCGGCGCTGGAGGCGGTCCTGGCGGAGCCGGACGTCCAGGCGGCGGAGAAGGTCGTGCTGCTCGGCGACCTGCTGGCCGGGCCGATGCCGGTCGAGACCCTGGAGCGGCTGCAGGCGCTGGGCGAGCGGGCGGTGTGGGTGCGCGGCAACGCCGACCGCGAGCTGGCCGAGTCGGCCCGCACCGGCGGCACGTTCGTCCCGGACCCGATCTTCCCGTGGGCGGCGCAGCAGCTGCGCCCGGCCGACCTGCCGCTGCTCGACGCCCTGCCGCTGACGGTGACGGTGGACGGAGTGCTGTTCTGCCACGCAACCCCGCGCAACGACACGGAAATCGTGCTCGTCGACTCGCCTCCGGAGCGCTGGGCGGAGGTGCTGGACGGCGTCACGGCGTCGACGATCGTCTGCGGGCACACGCACATGCCGTTCGTCAGGCTCGTGGACCGCAAGCTGGTGGTCAACCCCGGAAGCGTCGGAATGCCCTACGGGGCAAGGGGTGCCCACTGGGCCCTGCTCGGCGACGGCGTCCAGCTGCGGAGGACGGAGTACGACGCCGAGGAGGCGTGCCGGTTCCTGGTCGCGCACTCGGCCTATCCCGGCATCGAGGAGTGGGCGGACTACTTCGTCCGCAACCCGGCTTCGGACGTCGAAGCGCTGCGGGTGTTCAGCGGGCGCGGAACGAGTTCCACATGATGACGGCGGCGTAGGGCAGGAATTCGCGGCCGCGGCGCCAGAGCCACGGAATACCCTTGAGCACCAGCCACCCCACGTGCCCCGTGGCACTCGGTTCGGCTCCTCCGCTGCAGGTGAGGCTGACGGGTTCCGGAACGGCGAACCCGGCGTCGGCGAGCAGCCCGGTGAAACCGCCGGCGAGCATCCGGTGGCCGAGTTCGGAGGGGTGCAGCCGGTCGACGCTCCAGGAAGCGAGCTCGTAGGCACCGGGCAGCCCGGCAAGATCGAGACAGGGCACCTGTTCCCGCGCGACAACCCCGTCGATGGCGGCGTTGAGTTCGGCGACCCGGGCACTGAGGGCCCGCTTGAGGGCAGGCGGAAGGCGGAAGACCTTGCTGTGGTCGTGGAACCGGACGGGCACGACGGTGGTCCCGGTTTCCCGAAGCCGCCGGATGACCTCAGTGAGATCGGCGGCGATGCGGGAAGCATCGAAGTCCGGCCGCAGGGTGTCGTTCATCCCGGCGACGAGAAGGGCGACATCGGCCCGATGCGCCACGGCGGCGGGGACTTGTTGAGTGAGAACGCACCGCATCCGCGCACCCGCGAAGGAGGGGTTGAGGTAGCCGGAGCGCTCAACCCCGAGGGCGGCGGCCACGAGAGGGCCGACCCCGCGCCAGCCACCACGCCGGGGAAGCGGATCCCCGAGCCCGACGGCGGTGGAGTCGCCGAGAACGACAAGCCGCCGGGCAAACTTGAGAGGCCGCTCGGGCGGCTCGGGCCGGGCAGTGACATCGACGCTCATCACGGTCACGGGGTGAGCGTCGGCCACGCAGGCTCACACCCGGTGAGGTGGAGGTAACGCGGCCGCGACACCACGCCTAATTCTTGACGCGCACCTCACAGGGTCGGGTATGTCGTGGTCGGGTGCGGGTGGGCGCGCAGGTGGAGACGCGACGGCGCTCGGCGCACAACCGGCGCAGCGGCAAACAACGAACAGCCACCTCCGACCACACCCCCCTGCCGACCCGATACGCAGCCGCTTCAGCGGCCGGCAGGTCGTGTCAAGGCACGCTTTCCCGCCTTGACACGGCCTGACGGCCGTTGAACAATCCGGCGTTCGGGCCGGCGGGGGGGAAGCCACGGCAGAGCAAAA